>JAPOYE010000042.1 GCA_026706695.1 Candidatus Dadabacteria bacterium
GTCAAATCAGGTAAGGGCAATACGCAAAAGTTTGCCAGAACAAATTAAAAATCTCGGTGTTGCTCCTGTCCGCGTTTCCCTCATTCCCCAAGCTATAGCTAAGACCCACCGTCCCGAAAAACTGTTTTCAGGAAACACATGTCCAATAACGGAACAACCGCATTTGGGGAACTTTGGACTTTTGCTGCTGGTACGACGATACAAGTAAAGAATTAGAGCATGATTCGCAACATCGGGAGGCTATATACGATTCTTACGAGATAGAAATTAAATTTGATGAAAAAGACTCATTCGGTTTTCCGAAGGTCTATGAAACTTCCGGAAAGATCTTGCGATTTTCAACTGATTCAGAAATAAAACTGCAAGACCTTCATGTTGATAAAAGTGATTACAACAGTTGTTGCTTGGGAATATTTCCTGAGTACCGATGGAAAAGCGCGACAGATTTCATATTGAAAAAAGTTGTTTCGTTTTTTTACTGGCAATCCCACAGGAGAACAAAAGGAGAAGAACCGTGGAAGGGACACGCTCACGGAGACAGAGGCATCGAAGATGCCTTAGCTTTAGTATCTCATAGAGGTAAGGGCAGAAATCGCAATGCTTTGTGTTACTGTAACAGTAACAAGAAATACAAGAAATGTTGTTACCAGAAAGACTCAATATTGCGGTCAAGGTTGTTGAAAGTAAAAACGAATAGGAAAAAGTTTAGAGGTATGGCCAAACCTAGTGCATGAAATCATGATCAAGCAATGGTCGGATTGCCCATTCTTACCTCTAATCAAAGAAAGAGAATATATGTTGGTTATGTTACTTCAGTTGTCATGCAGTTTGCTCTTTCAAGCAACAGTTGCCGGAAGAGCTATAAAAATCCCATGTCTCAACTAAAACAACTCACTGTCCGCGGATTCAAGTCAATCCGCAGTCTCGAAAATTTCGAGTTAAGACCTCTGAATGTCCTGATTGGCGCCAATGGAGCCGGTAAAAGCAACCTTCTGAGTCTGTTTAAAATGCTCTCTGCACTTTCTCAGAAGCGACTTCAGTTCTTTATCAAAAACGAGGGTGGATCGGACACGCTGCTGTTCGGCGGACGAAAACTGACTTCAAGGCTTGAAGTGGCTCTGTCATTCGAAAACAACCGCTACGAATACGAGTTTTCACTTGAACCTGCATCCGACTCAGTAGCTTTCTCCGGCGAGAAACTCTCCCCAGAAATTACTGAAGACACCGTTGCTGACAGTTCCAAGACGGAGTCCGGCAACACAGTATGGCCCGGCGGACATAGCGAGGCACGCGTGGCGGATATCAATCATGGAGAATTCACATCCTACGTGCTGTCAGATATGGAACAGTGGCGCGTGTTTCATTTTCAGGACATGAGTGATACGTCCCAGGTGCGGCTGCTGTCGGATGTGCGCGACAACCTTCGGCTAAAACCGGACGCCGGAAACCTTGCGCCTTTTCTGCGTCATCTCCGAGAACGCCACCCTGACCATTATCGAAGGATCATTGAAGCAGTGCGGCTCTCAGCTCCATTCTTCGGGGATTTCGTCTATCGAAAGAACCCCGGTGACCGGATGGACCTTGAATGGTTTGAGGCATGGGGGAACCCAGACAGACCGCTTGGTCCCCGACAGTTCTCAGATGGCACGCTACGTTTCATCTGTCTTGCCACTCTGTTAAATCAGCCTGAGAACTTTCCACCAAACCTCATTCTTATTGACGAACCGGAGCTGGGACTGCATCCATACGCACTCACCCTGCTTGCCGAGATGTTAAAACAGGCAGCCGATTCACGGCAAGTAATCGTCTCGACGCAATCCGCAGACCTTGTAAATCACTTTGAACCCGAAGACATAGTGGTTGTCGACCGCAGGGACGACGAATCCGTTTTCAGAAGACTGAGTTCGGAACACCTTACCTACTGGCTTGAAGACTACACTCTCGGCGACCTCTGGAAAATGAATGTGCTTGGCGGCAGACCTTAGCCATGAAGAAAGTCATCATCGTCTGTGAAGGACAAACCGAGGAAGCTTTCGTGAACAAACTCCTCTATCCCGAGCTTTGGGCTAAGGGAGTGTTCACAGAACCTCGCATCATCTCTACTTCGCCTCTTGGAAAAGGCGGTGTGCTGAGCGGAGAACGTGTGCTCCGCTACCTCAGAAACACCCTTCGGGAACGGGGAAACACCTATGTCACTACATTTTTCGACCTGTTTGCCCTGCCGCAGGATTTCCCGGGACTGAAGAATACGCCCATGGCGGCGGGCCCGCTTGACCACGCAACAGAAATTGAAACAGCGCTTCACAATGCCGTCGTTCGCGAAGCCGGGTGCCTGCCCGAACGCTTTTTTCCCCACATTCAGCCCTACGAATTCGAAGCCCTGCTGTTCTCTGACACGACCGGTTTCGTGAGAGCGGAACCAGCGTGGAAGGCATTTGCCGGAAAACTCGCGAGCATACGCGAAAACGCAAAAAGCCCCGAGTACATAAACGACGGGGCTGACACGCACCCTTCGGCACGCCTTCAAAACCTTCTTCACCCGAGATACAAGAAGGTCACCCACGGCGCGGGAGTCTCGGCAGAGATAGGCATTGACCGCATACGATCTGAGTGTCAACATTTTGACCAATGGCTCTCACGCATTGAGGCCGTTATCCCGCTGGAACAGCAGGAGATATAGCACATGGCACTATTATCGGAATCAGTAGTGGAAGAAGCGGCTCTCGGATGGTTCCGTGAGATCGGTTATCTGGTAATCGGCGGAGCGGACATGCAGCCAGGCAAAAACTCCCTCCGCGAAACCCACAAAGACGTACTGTTCCCAACAACTCTGCGCGAGGCGCTCTCCCGGCTGAACCCCGAACTTCCCGCAGAAGCCATAGACGATGCCGCGCGCAAGGTGCAAAACCCCGAGGGACCGACCCTTGAGGCCCGAAACCGCTCGTTTCACCGGATGGCCGCAGACGGCGTGACGGTTGAGTACCGCGGGGGCGATGGCGCAATCCGTGGCGCGCAGGTGCGCGTATTTGATTTTGACGAACCCGGCAACAATGACTGGATAGCGGTTAACCAGTTCACCGTGTCTGAAAACGACCACAGCCGCCGCCCCGACATCGTGGTGTTCATAAACGGCCTTCCTCTGTCCGTGATTGAACTTAAATCCCCCGTTGACGAAAACGCGACAATTTCATCCGCATGGAACCAGATACAGACCTACAAGGAAGAGATTCCCTCGCTTTTTGTCTTCAACCTGGCGCTTGTCGTATCAGACGGGGTGGCCGCGCGCATAGGCACCCTCACGGCAGGCCTTGAATGGTTCAAGCGCTGGAGGACAATCGAAGGCGAAAGCCCGGCTCCCACCTTCTACCCTGAACTCCAGGTGATTGTTGAAGGCGTTTTCGAGAAAAACCGGTTCTGTGAGCTTCTGCGCGACTTTACAGTTTTTGAAAACGACGGCGCGGGAGCGCTCGCGAAAAAAATGGCCGGCTACCACCAGTTCCACGCGGTAAAGGTGGCCGTGGCGGAAACTCTTCGCGCCGCGAAACTCAGCCGGGAGGCGCACGAAGAAAATCAGGACCCTTACCGCAGACACGGCGGAGACCCCGGCGACCGGCGCATCGGGGTGGTATGGCACACCCAGGGATCAGGAAAGAGCCTGACGATGGTGTTCTACGCGGGGAGAATCATACGCGAGCCCGCGACGGAGAACCCAACCGTCGTGGTGCTGACGGACAGAAACGATCTTGACAACCAGCTCTTCGGAACGTTTTCCCGCTGCGCGGACCTGCTGCGCCAGCCGCCCGTTCAGGCCGAGAATCGCGAAGATCTGCGAAACAGGCTTTCGGTGGAATCGGGGGGAGTGATTTTCACAACGATCCAGAAATTTTTTCCCGATGAAAAGGGCTCCCGCCACGCCACGCTCTCCCGGAGACGCAACATAGTGGTGATAGCAGACGAAGCCCACAGAAGCCAGTACGAATTCGAAGACGGGTTCGCCGGACATGTGCGCGACGCGCTTCCGAACGCGTCTTTCATCGGCTTCACCGGAACTCCGATCGAGCTTCGCGACGCGAACACCCGGGCCGTATTCGGCGACTACATAAGCGTCTACGACATAGAGCGCGCCGTGGAAGACGAGGCGACGGTGCCGATCTACTACGAAAGCCGCCTCGCGAAGGTCGTACTTGACGAGGACGAGAGGCCGAGGATTGATCCCGACTTCGAGGAGGCTACCGAAGGAGAGGAGATAAAGAGAAAGGAAAAACTCAAAACCAGGTGGGCGCAGCTTGAAGCGATAATCGGCACGGAAAAGCGGCTGGGACTGGTGGCGAGGGATATTGTCGAGCATTTCGAGACAAGGCTTGAGGCCATTTCGGGAAAGGCCATGATCGTCTGCATGAGCAGGCGCATATGCGTCGACCTCTGCGAAGAGATCGCGAGGCTTCGTCCCGACTGGCACCACGAAGACGACGAAAAGGGAATTATGAAAGTAGTCATGACAGGTTCTGCTTCCGACCCCGCGGGCTGGCAGACGCATATCCGCAACAAGACAAGGCGCGAAGCGCTCGCCAAACGCTTCAGGGACAGCGGCGACCGCTTTCAGGTCGTTATCGTGCGGGACATGTGGCTTACCGGCTTTGACGCACCCAGTCTTCACACGATGTATCTTGACAAGCCGATGCGCGGCCACGGCCTGATGCAGGCTATAGCACGCGTAAACAGGGTGTTCGGAGACAAGCCGGGAGGCCTCGTGGTCGATTACCTCGGAATATCAAACGAGCTTAAAAACGCGCTCGCTAACTATACGCAAAGCGGAGGCAGAGGGAAAACCACCCTTGATCAGAAAGAAGCCGTAGCCGTGATGACGGAGAAATACGAGATATGCCTCGGGCTTTTCCACGGATTTGACTGGTCAGGATGGGCGGAGGGGTCCGCCGAGGAGAAACTGAAACTGCTTCCCCGGGCCCAGGAGCACATACTCGCGCAGGAAGACGGAAAGGACCGCTGTATCCGCTGCGTGCGCGAACTCTCCCAGGCCTTTGCCCTGTCGGTGCCCAACGAAAAGGCTCTCGGAATACGGGATGACCTGGGATTCTTTCAGGCCGTGGGGCAGAGTCTGGCCAAGCGTTCTCCTGACACCGAGATTCCGGATGAAAAGCTTGACCACGCGGTGCGCCAGATAATCTCGCGCGCCGTGGCCCCCGAAGGAATAGTGGACATATTCGCCGCCGCCGGGCTCAAGAAACCGAATATCTCCATACTGTCAGACGAGTTTCTGGCCGAGGTTGGGGAAATGAGACAGCGAAACCTCGCGGTTGAACTCCTTCAGAAACTTCTCAAAAGCGAGATATCAGCCCGCAGACGCAAAAACGTCGTCCAGTCAAGGTCGTTTACAGAGATGCTTGAGCGGACAATCCGCCGCTACCAGAACCGCTCCATAGAAGCAGCCGCGGTCGTCGAGGAACTGATTGAACTCGCAAGGGAAATGCGCGAGGCCGCCGCCCGTGGAGAAAAACTCGGACTCTCGGAAGAGGAACTCGCCTTTTACGACGCCCTTGAGACAAACGACAGCGCCGTCAGGGTTCTTGGAGATCAGGTGCTGCGCGCCATAGCCCAAGAGCTTGTGGAAACCGTGCGGAAGAACCTTGAGATCGACTGGACTCTTCGCGAGAGCGTCCGCGCGAAACTGCGTCTGCTTGTAAAAAAGGTGCTGCGCAGCCACGGCTACCCCCCTGACAAGCAGGAAAAAGCGACCCGCACCGTGCTTGAACAGGCAGAACTTCTGTCAGCCGAGTGGGTAACATGAAATTCTTCACGACAAATTCTTCACGACAAATTGAAAAATGCCGGGAAATATGATTTTATATTGCTTTGGCGGAAGCAGTGCTGATCTATCCGCGGACTAGCAGATTCAAATCATTTTATTCCAAAGGAGGCTCAGTTTTATGAGAGCAATAAAGTTTCTGGCAGTTATTGCCGTACTGTTTTTATCCACAGCCGTGTCCCAAGCGGGCACGCTTGAAGACGTTAAGACAAGGGGGAAGGTAAACTGTATTGTTTCATCGGGACTGGCGGGATTCGCGTCGCCGGACGAAAAAGGCAACTGGACGGGTTTTGACGTTGATTTCTGCCGCGCCGTGGCGGCCGCGGTGCTTGGAAGCGGCGACAAGGTGAAGTTCGTCCCGTCCACGAACAAAACGCGTTTCACGCTGCTTAATTCCGGCGAAGGCGACATCCTGTTCCGAAACACCACCGAGACGCTAAGCCGCGATGTCGACCTTAAGCTCACGTTCCTGCCGGTGAACTATTATGACGGTCAGGGCTTCCTGATTCGCAAGGATCTGGGCGTAACCTCGGCCACGCAGCTCGGCGGAGCGTCCATCTGCGTTCAGGCAGGCACCACGACGGAACTCAATCTGGCGGACTACTTCCGCTCAAACAAGATGAAGTACGAACCGGTGAACACCGAGACCAATGAGGAAAGCATAAAGTCCTACACGAGCAAAAGATGCGACGTTTACACCACTGACGCTTCAGCTCTGGCCTCGACCCGCGCCGCGCTCAAGAATCCGTCGGCACACGTAATTCTTCCCGAGATCATCTCGAAAGAGCCTCTCGGGGGCGCCGTGCGCCACGGCGATGACCGCTGGGCCGACATCGGCAAATGGGTTGTGAACGCGCTCATAATCGCCGAGGAGATGGGCATCAATTCGAAAAACGTGTCCGGACTCGCCTCAAAACCCGGGAAAAACCCGTCCATGAACCGTTTTCTGGGCACTGAAGGCAGCATGGGTCAAATGCTCGGTCTTGACAACAAATGGGCCGTTAACGCCATCAAGGCCGTAGGCAACTACGGGGAGATATTCGAAAGGCATCTGGGAACAAAAACCCCTCTTGCCCTGGAAAGAGGGCTTAACGCTTCCTGGAAAAACGGAGGGATTCTTTACGCGGCGCCCATCCGCTGACCGCGGACGGACATGAAACCGTAACGATTTAAGCCCGGGAGCAGCAAGAAGAAAATGCGTCCGCATGTTTTTTTATCTCGAGTATGGAGAGATGAGCACTCCCGGGCGGTAATCGTTCAGACCGCGGCGGTTGTACTGATTTTCGCAACCCTGGCGTACCTCGTAAGAAACGCCGTAGTAAACCTGGAAGCCATAGGCAAGGGGTTCAGCTTCGCTTACCTATGGGAACCCGCAAGCTACGATATAAGCCAGACGCTAATAGAATACACATCCCGTTCCACCCACTTTCGCGCGATGCTGGTGGGAATTCTTAACACCCTGCTCGTGGCCGCGTGCGGAATCGTTCTGGCGACGGTCGCGGGTTTCGTACTGGGGGTCCTCCGTCTCTCAAAAAACCTGCTCGCAAGCAAACTCGCCCATATCTACATAGATTACGTAAGGAATGTTCCCGTACTGCTTCACATACTCCTTGTGTACGGAATCATAGTGACCTCTTTTCCCGCGCCGAGAGAGGCAGTAAGTCTCGGCAACACGATTTTTCTCGCGAACCGAGGATTCTACATTCCGAAACCTCTTTTCGAACCCCTGTTTATGGGGGTGCTGGGAGCGCTTGTCGCGGGCCTTGCCTTCGCCGTATTGTTCCGCAGATACGCGGCCAGAGTGCAGAGGGACACGGGCAAGCACTACCCCGTATTCTGGATATCGCTAGGTGCGGTGCTGGGAACTCCGCTTGTCTCCTATTTTCTACTTGGCTCACCGATCACTTTCGAGATACCGGAATTCAGGGGATTTAACTTTCAGGGAGGACTGGTGGTGCGCCCGGAATTCATGGCTCTCTGGCTTGCGCTTTCCCTGTATACTGCGGCATTTATCGCCGAGATAGTAAGGGCGGGAATACTCGCCGTTAACTACGGGCAGACCGAGGCGTCACTCTCACTCGGGATAAACCGCTCAAGGACGCTTAGTCTGATCATAATTCCCCAGGCGCTCCGCGTGATAGTACCGCCGCTTACCTCTCAGTACCTTAACCTCACGAAGAACTCTTCCCTCGCCATCGCAATAGGCTACATGGACATAGTCGCCACTATAGGAGGCATCTCGCTTAACCAGACCGGCAGGGAAATGGAATGCATGATCATAGTGCTTGTGCTTTACCTGATACTGTCGCTTCTGATATCGGCCGCAATGAACGTATACAACAGAAGGATCAAGCTGGTTGAACGCTAGGAGGAGATCACAATAAACGAGCAGAGCTACAAAGTCGGAGAACATCCCGATCTTCCTCCGCCTCGGAGCATGATAGGACCGTGGGCGTGGGTAAGGAAAAATTTTCTTTCAACTCCCACGAACATAATCATAACAGCTCTTGCGTGCTGGCTTATAATTGAGACCGTCCCGCCGCTTCTTGAATGGCTGTTTTTCGACGCAACCTGGACGGCCGAGAACCGTGACGAGTGCAGAGCCAAGGCCGCAGGAGCGTGCTGGGCGGTCATCAGCGAACGCCTGAGCCTGTTTACCTACGGTTTTTATCCCGCGGCGGAGCGCTGGAGGGTCAATCTCTCGTTCGTGCTTCTGATCCTCACGCTTATCCCGATACTTTTCGACAGGGCGCCGCTTCGCAGGTATTCCCTTCACATCGCCGTAGCCTTTCCCTTCGTCGCCGCCTGGCTTCTGGTCGGCGGGTTCGGCCTTACGCCCGTTGAGACGGATCAGTTCGGCGGGTTCATGCTCACGCTTGTAATCGGCATAACGGGCATCGCCTTTTCGCTTCCGCTCGGGATACTGCTGGCTCTCGGACGCCAGTCAAATCTTCCAATCATCCAGATATTTTCAATAGGCTTCATAGAATTTATCCGCGGAGTGCCGCTTATAACTCTTCTATTCGTGGCCTCGACGATGCTCAATTACTTCCTTCCCCCGGGAATGACTTTCGATCTGCTGCTGCGCGTGCTGATCATGGTGACGCTGTTTGCATCCGCGTACATGGCGGAAGTCATCCGCGGAGGACTGCAGGCGATACCGAAGGGACAGTTCGAGGCGGCAGACTCAATGGGGCTTCATTACTGGTCGTCAATGCGGCTTATAGTACTTCCCCAGGCGCTCAAGATCTCCATACCCGGCATCGTGAACACATTCATAGGGCTCTACAAGGACACGACGCTTGTGATCATCATAGGGCTCCTGGACCCGCTGGGCATAGGCAGGGCGTCTCTCGCCGACACCAGGTGGACGGGACTTGCGAGCGAGGTTTACCTGTTCGTCGCCATATTCTTCTTCATATCATGTTTCGCCATGGCAAGGTATTCTCTTTATCTGGAAGATAGGCTTAAAACCGACTACAGAAGATAAGAGGAAAAACTCAGATGACGCAGAAACAGGAAGCGATTGCCGGGAAAACGGACCCGGCGCCGGAGGATTACTCAGTAATAATGCGTGGAGTGCACAAGTGGTACGGCCAGTTCCACGTGCTCAAGAACATAAATCTCAACGTGAGAAGCGGGGAGAAAATCGTCGTATGCGGCCCCTCGGGTTCTGGAAAATCGACACTGATCAGGTGCATAAATCGTCTTGAGGAGCACCAGAGGGGAAAAATCATCGTCGATGGAATAGAGATTTCACACGACCTGAAGAACATCGAGGCCGTCCGCCGCGAGGTGGGCATGGTGTTTCAGCATTTCAACCTGTTTCCCCACCTCACCGTGCTTGAGAACTGCACTCTGGCCCCGATATGGGTCCGCAGGATGCCCTTGGCGGAAGCAAACGCCCTGGCCATGCAGTACCTAGAAAGGGTGAAAATTCCGGAGCAGGCGCACAAGTACCCGGGCCAGCTTTCAGGCGGTCAGCAGCAGCGCGTGGCGATCGCGAGAAGCCTCTGCATGAAGCCCCGGATCATGCTGTTTGACGAACCCACGTCCGCGCTTGACCCCGAGATGATAAAGGAAGTGCTTGAGGTAATGATACAGCTCGCAAACGAGGGAATCACGATGATATGCGTCACCCACGAGATGGGATTCGCGAGAACCGTGGCCGACCGGGTCATCTTCATGGACGGCGGCGAGATAGTCGAGCAGAACAACCCGGACGACTTTTTCCATAACCCCCAGCACGAAAGAACGAAGCTGTTTTTAAGCCAGATACTGAACCACTGAACTTTCACCCTCTGAATCTTTTCCGGAACGGCAAAAGGCAACTCTCAGATCGCCGCTTCATTCCCTCGTCTTCGGATACTGAGAACCTGACGGGAGATTTCCAGCTCCAGATGGGGATTTTTGACTGTTCAGCGCAAGGTGCTTTCCCGTCTGGCAACCTCGAAAAAAAACTTAACCTTGCAATCAGCGACTCCTTAACCTTGCAATCAGCGACTCCTTAACCTTGCAATCAGCGATATAAAAATTATAATTTCCCTGTGAACAACATAATGCTTTATCCACGCCATATAGAACCACGCTTGACTGAGGCTCTTGAAGATTCGCCGGTCGTCTTGATTCACGGCCCCCGTCAATGCGGAAAAACAACTCTGGCACAAATGGTGTGTGCTCCCATGCATCTTAAGCAGCATGGAACCGATTCAACGCAGAATCAGACGAATGCGCCACAGGCAATAAGAGCTTCCGGGTATCACTATATTGATTTTGATGACAGCACAGTATCCAAAACCGCCAAGAAAGACCCTATGGGCTTCGTTGCCGCACTTCCCGAGCGCGTCATTCTGGACGAGGTACAGCATGTACCCGAAATCTTCTCCGCTCTGAAGATACAGGTAGACCGAAAACGCATGCCCGGCCGCTTTGTAATGACGGGTTCCGCAAATGTATTGCAGATTCCGAAACTTTCAGACTCACTGGCAGGCAGGATGCGGATAATTCGTCTGTACCCTCTTTCGCAATGCGAACTTGAGAACCGGTCTTCCTCCCGCTTTCTTGACGCCCTTTTCGGAGGCGGGTTCAGGGTTGAAACAACAGAGCGTCTCGGCAGGAATCTCTTCGAACGTATCGCGGCGGGTGGATACCCCGCCGCTTTGGCGTTACCATCCGACCTGCGGCAGACAGCCTGGTACAGGGATTACCTACATCAACTGCAGACAGACATACTTGATTTCTCCCGCATTAGTATGCCGAATTCGCTTCCGCAGTTACTGGAATCGTGCGCGGCCCAGACTGCGGGACTGTTCAATCTCTCAAGTCTGGCTTCATCATTTCAGCTGAGCCGACCGGCCATAGGAGGCTATGTAAGGCTGCTCGAGGCTTCTTTCCTGATAGAGAGGTTGCTCCCATGGCAGAGCAACCACCAGAGCCGTCTCGTCAAAACGCCGAAACTTCATATAGGCGATACGGGCCTTGCCTGCGCCCTTCTGGGTATAAATGCCGCGGGCCTCGAAGTTGACCGACCGCTTCTGGGGCAACTCCTTGAGACATTCGTTTTCCATGAACTGCGGCGCCAGGCAGTCTGCCGTGACGATTTTATGTCGTTCTATCACTACCGCGACCGAGACCGCGCGGAAGTCGACATCGTTATTGAACGCGGAACCATGGAAGTGGCAGGCGTAGAGGTGAAGGCATCAGGAACGGTAACCATGGCCGATTTCCGAGGCCTGCGCAGACTCAGGGATGCTGTAGGCAGCCGCCGGTTCAAAGGAGGAGTGGTGCTCTACGACGGAGAGGTATCAGTCGGATTCGGCGAAGGATTCTACGCTGTACCGCTTCGCATGCTCTGGGAAAAGAGTTAGACGGCATCGTGGCCATAGGAGGGTGCGACTCTACCGCGTCAATCAACTTTGCACTAGCGCGACAATCAGGATGACACTCTGGGAATGGTGTCTGAAACGGAAGTCCTGAAACAGGATATCAGGTTTGTGCGCGACGTGGAATTCGGCAAATGATCACGAATCCGGTTGTTCCCGCAAATAGCAAGTTTCTTCCACCGATTCTTCCAAAAAAGGCAAAAGCTGCCGCTGCCCGTCATGGTAGACTGCCGCGTTGCCTCCTGTTGTAAGGCTCTTTTCACCATCGCCCGACGTGTTAACCTCGTAATCAACACAGACGACGATCCCGGGAAGAGTATCCGTCCGAGCACATAACTGACCGTCTTGAGTTGCCACCCAGTCTCCCTTTATCTCGGGTGGTTCCGTTCCTATCATGCAGACACTCCAGAATTCCTGTTCCTCTTCGTAACCTGCCTTTGCGGTAGCAGAAGTACTCCCGTCTGCGTGAAGATACTCCTTGCTGCCCTGACAGTCCCAGTAAGTGCCCGCAGGGGAGACCACTGCTTCCGGATGGGTTCCCCCCTCCGGCAGGGGTTCCTTCCTTGTAAAGAGAGGATGGTTACAATCTATTTCATCCTCGCTAAGGAATCCGTCATTATTATTTTCACCGGACGAATCCTTCGCATACAGGCTATACAGCGCAGCTCTCTCGCCCTCTATTCTGGCAATATCAGAACTGTTATCTCCTCCACCGCCGCAACCTGAGAAAACGAACATCATCAACAGGAACATTGACAGGTATTTCATTCCGAATCCCCCTTCAAAGATTGGGAGGCGGGGAACCGTAACGGGGCTGCCTCCCAAGCACTCAGAGTCAGGAGTATACCCTCAGTACGTAACAATGTAAAAACAAATTATCCAGAGCCTCTTGCAAAATTATTGATTCAAGCGACTTCCTGAAGAATCTTACCACTT
>JAPOYE010000043.1 GCA_026706695.1 Candidatus Dadabacteria bacterium
GCCTCTTGCCCGCGAGGAGCTTGAAGAGCTTTCCGAGGAGAGAAGCGAGCTCGAAGCGAAACTCAGAAAGCTTCTTCTGCCCAAAGATCCGAATCTCGGGAAAAACGTGTTCCTTGAGATAAGGGCCGGAGCCGGAGGGGAGGAGGCGGCTCTTTTCGCGGCCGATCTCCTCAGAATGTATTCGAGGTACTGCGAGAACCGCCGCTGGAAGGTGGAAACCATAACGCTTAACGAAACCGGGATCGGCGGGATAAAGGAACTTGTGGTAAGGATCGAAGGGCGGGAAGTTTACGGCAAGCTCAGGTATGAAAGCGGGGTTCACAGGGTTCAGCGAATACCCTCGACGGAGGCCGGCGGGAGAATACATACGTCAACGGCGACAGTCGCCGTGCTTCCGGAGGCCGACGAGGTTGACGTGGAAGTGGACGAGAAGGAACTCAAGGTAGATACTTTCAGGTCTTCGGGGCCCGGGGGTCAGCACGTCAACAAGACGGATTCCGCGATAAGGATAACCCATCTTCCAACGGGAATCGTCGTGCAGTGCCAGGACGACCGCTCGCAGCAGAAAAACAGGGTCCATGCGATGAGCATGCTACGCGCAAAGCTTTACGAGATTGAGGAGCAAAAACGCGCAAGCGAGATTTCGCGCACCAGGAAAACCCAGGTCGGAAGCGGGGACAGAAGCGAAAAAATAAGAACCTACAATTTCCCTCAGGGGAGAATAACCGACCACAGAATAGGTCTCACTCTCCATAAGGTAGAGGCGGTACTGGGAGGAGAACTTGATCCTCTGCTGGAGCCTCTCGCGGCCCATTTTCAAGCCGAAAGTCTTAAGAATCTGTCAGAGGCCTGACGGCTTTTCCCGATTTGTATTTGCCGGGCCAAGCAATAGAATATACCTTCAATGAATGTCATCTATCTGATTTCCGCCCTTTACCTGCTTTCTTCTCTTCTTTACGGCACTTACCTCTGGTCGCAGAAAAGAAAAATCTCCCGGGCGGGCATTTATTTCGCCATTGCGGGGGTGCTTGCTCATACCGCACTGCTAGTTGTTTTCCTCATGCGTGGCGACGTACTGGCCGGAAGTACTTCAAGGCCCCTTTTTATTTTCTCGTGGCTTGTAACGCTTGTCTTTTTAGTTTCGCAACTGAGGTTCAAGACCCCCGTGCTCGGCGCGTTCGTGCTCCCCGTGGCTTTTCTCGGAACCTTGCCCTACGTGATCATTCCGGATGGGATGATTACTCAGGACCCGACGCTTGGAAACCCATGGGTGCTGGCGCACATACTGTCCATTTTTCTTGGAGAAGCGTTTTTTGCGATATCTTTTCTAGCGGGCGTAATCTACATATTCCAGGAAAACCAGCTGAAATCGAAAAGAGTCGGAAGCCACCTGAAAAAACTTCCTTCCCTGATAACGCTTGACAAGATAAACCACCTGAGTCTTCTGCTCGGGTTCCCGCTTCTAACCGTGAGTCTCGTTATCGGTTTCGTACTTGCAAAAGAAATATGGAGCGATGTGTGGACGTGGGGAGCCAAGGAAACTTGGTCTACCGTTACGTGGCTTCTTTACGCTTTTTTGATAAACGGACGTATTTCCCTCGGATGGAGAGGCAGAAGGGCTGCGCTCGGAGCCGTGATCGGGTTCTGCATCGTGGTGGTGACGTTCGTTATGGGATATATCTTCCCGGGGCAGCACAAATTTGAATGAAGTCGTCTGTTTACAAAGATTTGGAAATAACGTTATAATATACGCCCCGAATTACGGCAAAAAACTGTTTTAAGGAGGATTACGATGGCTGTAGCTAGAGTAACAGAGGTTATAGGTTCATCTGATAAGTCATGGGATGACGCTGTGCGGGAAGCTCTTGACAGGGCGAACTCAACCCTGAGGGGTCTTACCGGAATCGAGGTAACGAAAATGAACGCCCGCATAGAGGATGGGAAGATTGCCGAGTACCGTTCCCACGTCAGGATCACCTTCATTCTGGAGGACTAATATCTCCTTACGGAATATTTTCCCAAGACTGCAAACAACGTGATGAGCTGCTTTGTAAAATCACACGGGTTGGGAAATGATTATATTGTCCTAGACAGCGCCGAAATAGATTTTGATCTCGGCAAATCCGCCATAGAACTCATATGTCACAGGAATTACGGCATAGGTTCTGACGGCATACTGCTTCTGGTTCCCCCTGCAAGGGGAGACTTCGGGCTCAGAATTCTCAATCCTGACGGGAGCGAGGCGGAAAAAAGCGGAAACGGGCTCAGGATTTTCGCCAAGTACCTCTACGAGAGGAAAAACGCCTCGAGCAAGACTTTTTCCATAGATACTCCCGGCGGTCTTGTTGCGGCCGAAGTCGAGGAGAAAGACGGAAAGGTCCACCACGTCACGGTGGAAATGGGTGCGGCGACTTTCAGGGCGGATGAGGTGCCGGTAGACATGGAGGGGGAGGAAGCTGTGGGGCAGCGCCTTGTTCTCGGCGCATCAGAATTTGATTTTACGGCCGTTTCGGTGGGCAACCCCCACTGCGTTATTTTCTTCGAAGAGCTAAGAGAAGATCTCATAAGGAAACTCGGACCCGAGATAGAAAACCACCCCATCTTCCCAAACAGGACTAATGTTCAGTTCGCCCAGGTGATCTCGCGCGAGAGCGTTCGTATTTTAATCTGGGAGAGAGGAGCCGGCTACACTCTTGCCTCAGGCAGCAGTTCCTGCGCGGTCGCCGCGGCGTGCGTGAAATCCGGCCTTACGGACCGGAATCTCAGGGTGCTGATGCCCGGCGGGCATCTGGACATAAACGTCGGGGAAGACTGGGCGATCACTATGCGCGGCGAGGTGGAAGAAGTCTTTTCGGGGATGTTGAGCGACGATCTTCTTTACAAACTAAGAAATCCTTCCACTATAAATTTATAGAGCGACCGATTCATTTTTTGATGGAAAGACTGCTTTTAAAGGCGGATGTGGTGATTCCGATAAGTTCTGAACCAATTCGCAATGGAGCCGTCGTCGTGGACGGGGGACGTATCGTTGACATCGGAACATCGGATAGAATCGAGACTGACTATCCCGGCTTGCAGAAAATAAGAAGGCAGAATTCGATAATACTTCCCGGGTTCGTAAACGCCCACACCCACCTTGAACTCAGTTGGACAAGGGGGAAGATCGGAGGTTTCGAAGATTTTACCGGATGGCTTGAGCGGCTGATCGCTCTTAAGGCCGGCGGAGTTGATCAAGATCTTGTCGAGAATTCAATGAGGGCGGGGATTCGCGACGTCATCGGTAGTGGTGTCACTACAGCAGGGGAAATATCTTCCTTGGATTTCGGCGGGAGGGAGATGCTCAGAAGCTCGGGGATGAGAATTATCGCGTTTCTCGAACTTTTTGACCGCATTTCACCAAGACTTTCTTCGCTTGAATTCCGAAGCGAAGATCTCTACGAGGAAAGACCCTTCCCGCACGCGCCTTATTCCTGCGGGCCGGAACTTCTAGAGGCGGTTTTTGCCTGCGCGGAGAAAAACGCGGTTGCGACGGGAATCCATCTGGGCGAAAGTCCTGATGAAGTCGATTTTTTGAAGAACCTTCCCAATGAATTTGAACGGAAAATCTTCCCGCTCATAAAAAAGGAAACTTTCGAAAGGCCGCGGGCCGATACTCCGACACGCTACATAAGCAGATTTCTTCGCGGAAAAGGCGTGAAACTCTCCGCCGTTCACATGGTACAGGTGGTGGATGAAGACATGGAGATAATCCGAGACGCCGATATCGGCATTATTCTCTGCCCAAGAAGCAATGTTCTTCTCGGAGTGGGTAAACCGAACCTGAGCCAGATGCTTGATCATGAAAGGGTAGGGCTCGGGACCGACGGACTTTCAAGCAACTCAGATCTTGATTTCTTCCAGGAGATCAGATTCCTGCATGACCTTATGGTTGAACAGGGAATACGGCAAAGCGCCCGTCTGGCGGTCTATTTCGCGACCTTGGGTGGAGCAAGGGCTCTTTTTATCGAGGAGGAGACAGGGAGTCTTGAGGTCGGAAAAAGTGCCGACATCATATGCATTGGCTGCAAAGGGGGAATTGCCCCCGATCCTTATTCCTGCGTAGTGTCTTCAAAACCGGAGGATCTCCAGTTCTCAATGGTAAGAGGGAATTTAATCTACAAAAAGGACCCTCGGGATCCTTGTGAGCATTAATTTCCTCAGTATCTGCTATGACCGAATCAACGCCCGAAAAGCTTCTCGTCTACGGAACCCTGCGAAAGGGCGGGATAAGAAGTGGGCACCTTGAGCGATGCAGGCTGCTCAGGATGATGAGAGTTCCCGGGATACTTTACCGTACGCCTTTTGGTTATCCGGCGGCCGTGTTTGATGAGACTTCCCCGCTTGCTGTCTGGGGAGAGCTTTATGAGCTTCCCTCGGATTCCGAACTCTTTATCGGGAGCGTGGACCGCCTCGAAGGCGTGGATGAAAAGCTTTTTTCAAGATCCGTTATCCGCTTGGAAGAAGAGTCTTTTTATGTATATGAACCCGGCCCGGAGCTCAGAAGGCAGATTGGTGATGAGGACATAATAAAAAGCGGCAACTGGTTCTCGAATCCCGCCCTCTGCGGAGAGGATCCTTTCTCTTTTGCCGTCAGTTTTGAGAATATCCAAAAGCAGTATTACAGGATGAAACCCGACGGTTGCTCTGAAGAGAACATTTTTCTTGAAGGCACGGTCCCGGTTCTGGTTACCTGTCCGCATTCGACCGCTCACACGAGAATGGGGAAACTGAAGCATCATGAATTCTACACCGCCGCTCTGGGAGCCGTGTTGCATCTGGTTCTCGGCTGCCACTGTCTTTACGCGAACAGGGAACAGGGAACAGACCCGAATTACTATGACGACTGCGGGTTTAAGGCTGTGCTTGAGAAAGTTCTGTCCGAGAGGAAAGTAGATCTAGTTGTGGACATACACGGTACCGGAAACGAGAGGTCCGAGGATCTGTTTCCAGGCGTGGGGGATGAGAGGGAATTTCTTCTTTCGGCACCTGACGTTCTTGACAAGTTTTATCTTGTCGCCGAGGAATATGGAATCACGGCCGGAAGCGCCGATATATTTCCCGCCGCAAGGCAGATGACCGTGGCCAAGTTCGCTGCGAAGCGGTTTTCGGTTCCCGCAATCCAGGTTGAGATAAGCGACAGGTTCAGGATGCCGTGGAGACGGGAAGATGAGTTTCGCCGTCTCATAGGGTTTCTTCTCAGATTTGTTGAAAAAGTGATCTCGGAGAAAAAAGGCCAGGGCGGATAACGGATGCTGTCTCCGCCGGTTGAAATAAAATTACTCGCAGAGAATATCAAGCATTGGGTTCTCGGCTATGATTCCCTTTGCGTGGGCTTTTTCAAAAAGATACTCAAGTGCCCAGGTTCCGCTTTCGCCAAGGTCTCTGGTCCACTCGTTTACGTACATTAAAACGAACTTCTCTCCCGTATCCTCGCTCATCCCCCTTCCAAAGCGCATCGCGTAATCAAGAGCCTCTTTTTTGTTCGAGAGGGCGTACTCTATGCTCTCTTTGTGTACTCGAAGAACTTCGGCATCAAGCCCCCGGGGTATGTCTCTTCGAAGCACGTTAAGTCCAAGCGGCATCGGAAGATCGGTTTCCTCGGCCCACATCGCTCCAAGATCGAACAGAAGGCAAAGCCCCGTCTCTTCGTAGGTAAGCTGTCCTTCATGTATAAGAAGACCCGCGTCTACCTCTTCTTCGAGCACCTTGTCCATGATCTTGTCAAAGGGCACTTCGACTGGGATGAAATCATCAGCATATAGACTCAGAAGAAGATATGCGGTAGTAAGCTTTCCAGGTACCGCGACGACTTTTCCCCGGAGGTCAGAAATTTTCTTCTTGGCAACCACTATGGGGCCGTACCCTTTTCCCATGCTGGCCCCGCAGGAGAGAATCCGGTAGCGGTCCTGCACGCTCAGGTATCCATGGGCGGAGATTGCCGTTACTTCGAGCTCCCCTTTCATGGCTCTCTTATTGAGTGACTGTATGTCTTCAATCACGTGCTCGAAATCTATCTGTCCGGAAGCCACCTTCCCGCTCGCTATTGCGTAGAACATGAACGCGTCGTCAGCGTCGGGGCTGTGGCCCAGTCTCATGGTCCGTTTTTCCATTCTTGTCTCCTTCCGGATTTCGTCTCCGAAGGGTCTACGTAGAAATCGATTTCGTTTTTCTTCTCTATTTCGTTAAGCTCGAAAAGAAGGTCGCGATATTTGATGAGTCCTTCAATCTTTGGGCCGTCAAGGTCATACTTGATTCTCTCTTTAAGGTAAGTAGTGCAATGCTCCCTGCTGAGACCCAGTTTCCGAGATTCGATATCCACTATCTCCGGGATGAATTCCACTCCTAGTTCTCTCGTTGAGACAAGACATTCACAGCCTTTGGCTGTAGCGTCGTCCCCTTTTTTGATCGCCATTACCGCATATACGAAGGGAAGGGAGGTTTCCCTCGTCCAGAGTTCCCCCAGGTCGTACGTGAAGGCGGATTTTTCTGCAGAGAGATGACGGGCCTGAAGACCCGCGTTGCCGATAAGCATCCCGGCGTCAACTCCCTGAAGGAAACCGTTTACGGGTTCTCTTTTTACGTATTCGGGCTTAAGACCGAGGAAGAGCTCCAGTACGATTCTGAGCAGGGCCGTTGAGCTCTTGGACCTGCTGTCAACCGACACGCTTTTTATTTTCGTTATTTCTTTTCGTGCCTTGAGTACGACGCTGTCGACTTTTCCGAAGGAGGATATGGAAATGTCGGGCAGAATGCAGTAGTCATCGGTTCTTAGAAATTCAACCGAGGGAATGGGCGCGACATCAACCACTCCTTCCGACAGATTGTCGGAAAGAAGGAAAGGGTCAAAATACATTATATTAAAGCTGTGCTCGACGACCCCTTTTTCCAGAGGATAAATGAGCGGTTGCATGTTAAGAAAAGGCGCTGCTCCGAGATTTATCAACGACCGGTCCCCCTTTTTTTCGTTCATAGGTAGGCGTCCTGTATTTCCTGGCCTTTTGTCCATCTGCTAGGAAGGAATATCTTTTGGTAAAGAGAAAGCGCGTAAAGGTCGGACATCCCGGCGATGAAGTCGCATACCGTCCTTTGCAGCGTTTCATCCTTCTGTACGGGCATCTTGTAGAAACTCTCACGGAAGATTTTCTCGTTCTCACAGAAATACAAGTAAAGCTCCTTCACGACTTTTTTGGATTTATTATGAAGCGAAAGCAGCCGCTCGCTTACATAGACATTCTCGTAGAGATAGGTCCTGAGTCCCAAAAGTGCTTCGAACACTTCCTCGCTCATCAGAATTCTCATCCCGCCTCTTTCGATGGTCTGCTCAACGATGTCCACTACCATCGTGTTTATTCTTTGCGAAGCCGTATCTCCGAGGACCGAGATATACTCTGCGGGAACATCGCCGGGGGATATGATACCCGAGCGGATTGCGTCATCAAGATCGTGATTCGCGTAAGCGACAAGATCCGAGATCTTGGTTACCTGGCCTTCCAGGGTAAGGGGCCTGTTCTCCTCGGTCTCTATTCCCTCCTTTCCCCATCCCTTGGAATGTTTAGCTATTCCCTCCCTGACTTCATGCGTCAGGTTGAGTCCCGTTCCGTCGCGTTCCAGCACATCCACGATCCTTATGCTCTGGTGAACATGCTTGAATCCGCCGGGGAACACTTCATCCAGCCCTTCCTCCCCGGAATGGCCGAAGGGGGTATGACCTAGGTCGTGACCTAGCGCTATGGCTTCGGTCAGATCTTCGTTAAGCATAAGTGCTTTCGATATGGTTCTGGCTATCTGGGAGACTTCTATTACATGAGTCAGCCTTGTGCGGTAATGATCGTTGGTCGGAGAGATGAATACCTGGGTTTTATGCTTGAGTCTTCTGAAGGCTTTGGAATGAATTATCCTGTCCCGGTCCCTCTGAAAGCACGTTCTTATGTCGCATTCGCGCTCGGGGTTCGCTCTTCCTTTGGATTCGCAGCTCAGAGTCGCCATCGGACTGAGCAGCTTTTTTTCGTTTTCTTCGGTCTGCTTTCGTATGAGCAAGATATCCTAAACCTCTTTTTACACCAGTCTTACAAGTACCCCTTTCTCCGACAGGAACTGCTTCGCCTCGTTTATTGAATACTTGCCGTAATGAAAGATCGAGGCGCACAAAACGGCGTCCGCCCGTCCCGCTTCCACCGCTTCAACCAGATGTTCAAGCCGTCCCGCGCCTCCAGAAGCTATGACGGGAATGCCGACGGTCTCGGAGATGGTTCTTGTGAGCTCAAGATCGTATCCGTCCTCCGTGCCATCCCTGTCCATGCTCGTAAGAAGGATTTCTCCGGCTCCGAAATCCTCCATCTTCGCGGCCCATCCGACGGCATCTATTCCGGTCGGGTTGCGTCCGCCGTGGGTGAAGACCTCCCATCCGCCGCCTTCTCTTCTCCTCGCATCTATGGCTACCACTATGCACTGACTTCCGAACCTGTCAGAAGCCCGTCTTACGAAGTCTGGATCTGTTATGGCCGCCGTGTTGATCGTAACCTTGTCCGCCCCGGCTAGCAGAAGTTCCCTTACGTCTTTCACAGTTCTCAGCCCCCCTCCGACGGTCAGGGGAACGAAGACCTCGCTCGCGGTCCGCTCGACCACGTCTATCATGGTTTTCCTCTTTTCGTGCGAGGCGGTGATATCGAGAAACGTTATCTCGTCAGCGCCCTCGTCGCTGTACTTTTTCGCCACCTCGACAGGGTCTCCAGCGTCCCTGAGGTTAACAAAGCGAACCCCTTTTACCACTCTCCCGTCCTTTACGTCAAGACATGGAATTATTCTTTTGGAAACCATATTTATTGAAACCTTTGTATGCTGTCTTTAAGATCGATGGAACCTGAGTAGATGGATTTCCCGAGTATCGCTCCGAACAGATTGTCATCTGCGATGGACTGTATATTGCTCAGGTCGGCAAGCGACGCGATACCGCCTGAAACGATTACCGGAAGGGGAGACATGGAGAGAAAATTTTTTATCGAAGCCGTGTCTATTCCTTCCATGGTTCCGTCCCTGTCAACATTTGTGTGAATTACGAGCGATACTCCTATGTCGCGGAATTCAAGCATCGTCCGGGCGATGCTCGTATCTATTGTTTCCTTCCATCCCCGCAGGGCTATTTTCCCTTCCTTCGTATCTACCCCGACAGCTATTTTCCCGGGAAATCTCCCGCAGATATCCTCGAGAAAGTCCCTGTCGGTAAAGGCCGAAGTGCCTATTATCACCCTCTTGATACCGATTTCGAGATACCTCTCAACGGTGACGGTGTTTCTTATCCCCCCTCCGACCTGCACGTTTGAGGAGACGGAGCGGACTATTTCCTCTACAGCTTCGAAATTTCTGGGATCTCCTTTAAATGCTCCGTCAAGATCCACGACGTGAATCCACTCGGCTCCGCACCGCTCCCATTTTCTCGCTGTATCAGAAGGGCTGTTTGAAAATACGGTCTCCGTGCCTTCTTCTCCCTTGAGAAGTCGCACGCAGTTTCCGTCTTTTAAGTCTATGGCGGGGATTATGAACAATTCAGAACCTCGTTGAACCTGGAACACCGGAAATAATACACAAGCGGGAAGGTTATTATAAGGATATTTCGAAAAAATACCGATTTAAACTTACCATTTTTACTCAGTCTGGGGAACCACGCAGTATTTTCTTCCTGATTTCCCCGAGCGTAAATCTGCGCAATTTAAGTTCGTTTA
>JAPOYE010000044.1 GCA_026706695.1 Candidatus Dadabacteria bacterium
CGGTTTACCACGATAAAACCGGGTTTCCTGAAGATGTGTTTGATACGACGCAGGAGCTAAAGGAATTGTTCAAGGAAGATAAAAAAACCAGTCTGCGCGTCGAAAAGGAAACTTGATAAGTTTTTTCCCAAAACCCGGCCATAGCAGCATACGGTGGATGCGTCTGCTACTTCAGTTTTTCGGGCAACATGGACAGTTGCATAACCATAAG
The DNA here is from genome assembly GCA_026706695.1 of Candidatus Dadabacteria bacterium. Taxonomy (NCBI): domain Bacteria; kingdom Pseudomonadati; phylum Thermodesulfobacteriota; class Candidatus Dadabacteria; species Candidatus Dadabacteria bacterium. Next base: position 212 of record JAPOYE010000044.1, read on the forward strand.
AACGTTTGTGATAAAAGACGGCAAAATCTACATACAGGCGGGGGCCGGCATAGTGGCAGATTCGGATCCCGAAACCGAGTACCAGGAAACGGTTAACAAGGTAAAAGCCTTGGTGAAATCGGTTGAGCTCGCGGAGGACGGACTCTGATGACCGAGAGCAAAAGGAAAATGATTCTGATGATTGATAATTACGATTCCTTTACCTACAACTTGGTCCACTACCTGGGGGAACTCGGTCAGCAGATCGAGGTGAGAAGAAACGACAGTCTTGATTTCGGTTTCGTGGATGATCTTGACCCCGACATAATCGTAATCTCTCCCGGGCCCTGCACTCCCAAAGAGGCTGGGATTTCGGTCGACATAATAAAAAGGTATGTCGGGGAAAAACCCATTCTCGGTGTCTGCTTGGGTCACCAAGCGGTGGGCTATGCGTACGGGGCGAACATAGTCCGGGCAGAGAGGCTTCTGCACGGAAAAACTTCCCCGATCCTCCACGACGGAAAAACCATCTATAAGGATCTTCCGAATCCCTTTGAAGCTACGAGATACCATTCACTTCTGGTGGAAGAGGCATCCCTTCCGTCCGACTTCGAAATTTCCGCTTGGACCAAGGAGGGTGAAATCATGGGGATAAGGCACAGGGAACTTCCCGTTGAGGGCGTTCAGTTTCACCCCGAGTCCATCCTTACGGAGTGCGGGAAGGATCTTCTAAGAAACTTTATCGACTGCTATGGGTAAAGCCGATACGGCTTTCCCGTTTTTTTTCCTGCTTGAGAAGCCCTTTCGACTTATTAACATATTTAGAGCATAGGACAGCATTTTGACCAGCTTTTTCCCCAAATGCGGTCCCGAACCGAAAAAGCGGTTTACGGTCTGTTTTTACTTGCCCACATTTCAGCGTGAGCGCAAAGTTCCGAAGGAGTTAAGTCTGTTAAGCCATGTCTGAGTTGGTTAAACAAAGAGAAGTTTTAAGAGAGCAGGATTCGAGTCCGTTTCGCAGGAGGTCAGATGGGCCTTCTGGTTGAAGCTTTCATTTTTCTGCTGGCAACGATTGTCGTTGTTCCTGTCTGCCGTAAGTTCGGATTGAGCAGCGTGCTTGGGTATCTGCTTGTTGGATTGCTGATCGGTCCAGGCGTGTTCGGGCTTGTGGGCAATGCAACGGAAGTTCTGCACTTCGCTGAGTTCGGAATCGTTTTGTTGATGTTTCTCATCGGTCTCGAACTTCGTCCGCATCGTCTCTGGACCATGCGGAGATTTCTCTTCGGGCTGGGTATAACCCAGATCCTTATCACTTCAGTCGTGATTGCGGTGTTCTGCTTCATGTTGCTGGGGATGGGAACGCCTGCGTCAATGCTGATCGGGTTCTCTCTTGCTCTTTCAAGCACGGCATTTGTCGTGCAGTGGCTCGGGGAGCACAAGGAATTCAACAGGCCCCATGGACGTGCGGCTTTCGGCACGCTGCTTATGCAGGATGTTGCCGTTATCCCCGCAATAGCCTTAATAGGCATCTTGTCTTCTAAGCCCGGGGATTCGGTGTCGTTGAACTTGCTGCTTCTTGTCGCTGTTGTGGGTGGATTCGTGGTTGCTCGGTTTACGCTTCGCCCCGCCCTGCGTTTTGTTGCCTCCACGGGAATCCATGAACTTTTCACGGCCGCCGCGCTTACGCTTGTGACAGGTGCCGCCTTGGCGATGCACAGCATCGGTTTTTCAATGGGGCTCGGGGCTTTCGTGGCGGGCGTTATGGTTGCCGATTCTGAGTATCGCCACCAGCTTGAAGCGGACGTAATGCCCTTTAAGGGGCTGCTTGTGGGTCTTTTCTTCATTGCGGTCGGCATGTCGGCCAACTTGGGTTTGTTGATCAGCAAGCCGCTTTTGATCGTCGGGCTGACTGCGGTTCTCATGGTCGTAAAATCGCTCGTTATATACCCGCTTGCCAGATTGCAGGGTCTTAAGCACGATGAAGCGGTACGGACGGGACTTGTGCTTTCCCAGGGCGGGGAGTTTGCCTTTATCCTGTTTACCATAGGCATTTCGGCGCAGCTTGTAGATCAATTCGTTGTCGATATTGCCGTTTTGGTGGTGACGTTGTCGATGGCGGCAACACCTTTTCTTGTTGGACTCGGTTCCCGGTTCGGTGCCGAAAAGGACAGCGCACCTGAGCCGTTAGAGGAAACCCATGGATCGCAAAATTCCGTTATCATCGTAGGTTTTGGTCCGTTCGGCCAGACCGTAGCCCGAATACTGACCATACTTGAAATTCCATTCACGGTGATTGAACTCGATCCCAAGAGGGTTGACTTCGTTCGTCAGTTTGCAAGCGAAACATACTATGGCAACGCATCGAGCCTGCGGGTTCTGCTATCCGCTCATATTGACCGAGCTCCTGCGATCGTCGTGGCGATTGACGATGTCGAATCGTCTATGAAAATAGTCAGCCAGGTATCTAACTCTTTTCCGAACCTTAAAATCATGGCGCGTGCTAGGAATCGTTTTCACGAAATAAAGCTCCGCGAGCTTGGAGTGACCTCCGTGATTCGCGAGACTCTGCTTTCAAGCCTTGCTCTTTCAACCCAACTGCTTGAGCATCTGGGGTTACCCCAGTCCGATGCGGCGGAGATAATTCAAGCTTTTCGGGAACACGATGCCCAAGCTCTGGATAATCAGATGGCGGTTTACCACGATAAAACCGGGTTTCCTGAAGATGTGTTTGATACGACGCAGGAACTAAAGGAATTGTTCAAGGAAGATAAAAAAACCAGTCTGCGCGTCGAAAAGAAAACTTGATTAGTTTTTTACAAACTTGGGTGTTAGGCACCTACCGGAGTTTGCATATGTTGCTTCAGTTTTTCGGGCAACATGGACAGCTGCATAATCATAAGAGCGTTAGTTATAAAAGACGGTAAAATCTACATATAGGCAGGAGCCGGTATAGTGGCAGATTCGAATCCAGAAACCGAGTACCAAGAAACGGTTAACAAGGTAAAGGCCTTGGTGAAGTTGGTTGAACTTGCGGAGAACGGACTCTGATGACCGGGAGCAAAAAAGGGGATAATTTTGAGTTCTTGGATGATCTTGCCTCTGACATAATCGTGATCCCCCCTCCCCGGCCCTTGCATCCTCAAAGAAGCTGGCTTTCGGTCGACATAATAAAAAGGTACGTCGGGGAAAAACCCATTCTCGGTGTTAATCTATACTTTCATCACATAGTTTTTGAGAATAGCCAGGATGCAAGTTTCCAAGGTGTTGTGGGCAAACATCCTGTTACGAGCGCTAAGGGCACAATAGAGTTCGTGACCTCACCGGAAGTGACAATTCTTGAGTTTTCAGCCCGGTCTTGTATCCTAATCGCTTCAACTTCTTGTATATATTTGAGGAAGATATCAATGGCTTCTAAGTTGCCCTATATGGTGTCAGTAGGATTGATTCCGAAGATACTAGAAAAAGTTCAAAATGCAAAGCGCCCTGAAAGGTTTACTCAAGATTTTCTGGAGACGAAACTCGGACACAGTGGGGGTAGTGCACGACCTATTATTCCGTTACTAAAACGTATGGGGCTTCTCGGTGCAGACGGAGTTCCAACGGTTCTATACGACCAATTTCGTAATCCTGAGACCCAAGGCTTCGCCGTTGCCAAAGGGATAAAGAATGCATTTACCGAACTTTTTGACCGGAATGAATATGTCTACGAATTGTCTCGTGAAAAGTTGACAGGACAGGTAATCGAGATCACAGGTGGAACAAAGGAAGACAGTCGCACCAGAGCCATTGTTGGCACCTTTTTGGCGCTGAAAGAGTTAGCGGACTTCGAGGCGGAGGATCCCCAAAATCTAGTCTCTGAACAAAAATCGGAAGCAACTTCTTTGGCACAGCCTTCGAGTGACGCTGAAAATGTATCTCCGATTACCGATAAAGACAACATTGAGTTGAGAGTAGGATACACGATCAATCTCAACCTCCCAGAGACCAAAGATCCCGAGGTCTTCAATGCTATTTTCAGAGCTCTTAGGGAGAATCTATTGAAAAACTGATGCGCGCAGAAGAAGCAATCAAATTATTTGGGTTAAACAACCTAACTATCGAGTCGGATATTCGACAGATAGAAAGGGAGTATGATATTGATCTTGGCCACAAGAAAGACCAAGAACAAAGCATAGATCAGACTTATTACCCTCAGTTCACTGAACGGCTTCGAACCGAGGCATCTCGTATGTCAACGAATTATGCAATCTTTTACTGTCTTGAGAATAGTATACGAGAAGTGATTGTCCAGCGTCTTGAGGAAGAGCACGGTACCAACTGGTGGAGTACTGCTGTACCGGAAATCGTTCGTAAGAACGCTGAGCGAAACCGAAAGAAAGAACTATCATCGGGAGTCACCCCCCGATCAGTAGAGCTAATAGATTTCACAACCTTTGGGGAGCTAGGCGAAATCATTAAGGCTAATTGGGACATCTTCGGTGATATGTTTTGCGATGTTCAGGCAGTCGAAAGGGTCCTAGCGACGCTTAATACATTGCGTGCGCCGATAGCACACTGCAAAGCACTCGCGGAGGACGAAGAATTGCGACTACATCTAAGTCTACGCGACTGGTTCCGGCAGATGGAATAATATATTGGACATCCGGTTCTATACATTCCCAGCACGCAAACTCCAGCGAATTTTATTCTCTAGGCTATTGCCGCATTTGAGTACCATACAGATGAAATAGATACAGCCCACCTGAAAGAAGATTTGTTGAGTAATCAGGTTTCTGGTTCCGGAGATTTTCTCTAGAGTAGTCATTTACGGAGAAGCGATCCATCAATCCCGTAGCACGGGTGAATTTGTTTCGTCTTTATAGGTTATGTGACGTGCTTGAACTCTTCGAAGCAAAGATAAATCGGCGAGAACTGAGCAGATAAACACTCTGCCTAAGCCATTTGCTTTTTTCAGGTAGACTAGGGCGGTCAGAATAAGCAAGAGCTTGAAACCGTCAAAGGCGGTGATTTATATTCTGAGACTAAAATACGCAAGAGGAGAAAAATGAAACTGCCTTTACGTCCGAGAGACGAAAAATACATAGGGAAAGGGACTCTTCCAAACGGCCCCTTAGACGATACCGACAAGTGGCTTCCGATAACCAGATACCTTGAAGCTGGGGCTGAGTCATACCCAGAAAAAACGATGTTCAGCCTCGGGGATTCAGACGGCAACGTGGCTGAAAGCTACAGTTACGGGGAAACCAACGCCTGGGCGAACAGGGTGGCAAACGGTCTTGTCGGGGAGTTCGGAATAAAAAAAGGGGACAAGGTCGGCATGTACATGCTCAACTGTTCAGAGTACGTCATATCGATTATTGCCGCGCACAAATCAGGCGCCGTTCAGGTCCCGATAAACAAGGATGAAAAAGGCGATAGGCTGGCTTACGTAATAAACTACTCCGAGATGCGGGTGCTCGTGGTCGACACCCAGAGCCTTCCCTACATAACTGAAATAGCGGACAAGCTCGAGAATCTCGAGGCGGTTTTTCTTGTCTCGGAGGATGCTCCGGCGGATATAGGGGGCATAAGAGCACTTCCTTTTTCCACTTTTGATCAATACTCATTCGAAAACCCGGGAGTCGACGTGACTATTGCCGACAAGGAAAGGTGCATGTTCACTTCCGGCACCACGGGTATGCCCAAAGGTGTTATCCGCGATCACGGAGGGGTGATCATGACGGTTCGCTCCTTCATACAGCAGCAAGGGCTAAGAAGCGAAGACGTCTTGATGACGGTTCTTTCCCTGGGACACGCAAACGCCCAGGTGATGTGCCTTTTCGTCTCGATAGCGGTTGGAGGTTCAGCCGTTTTCTTCCCGAGGTTCTCCGCCTCCAATTTCTGGAAGTGGGCGGCGGGCTGCGGTGCGACCGGGGCGAACATGCTGGGAGCGGTGCCAGAATACATATGGGCTTCTCCGCTGTCAGAGTGGGATTCAAAGCATGGGATAAGGATGATGCTCTCGGGGCCCGCGCCTAAAAAGCTTCGCGAGTTCGAGGAAAGGTTCAACACGAAGATAGTTGAGGGCTACGGATCTACTGAGATGGGGATGCCGCTCTGGAAGGACCCCGAGGATGAAAACCCTGGTTCATGCGGATTTCCCGTCGAGGGGTACCACCTTGAGATAAGAGATCCCCTGAACACAGACGAGATCATAGACAAACTATGGGACGTGGACAAGAACCCCGCTCCCGCCGAGGAGGAAAAAGGACTTCTTTTCATAAAGCCCCTAGTTCCGCACACTACCCTCGATGAATATTTCAAGGACGAGAGAAGAACGAAAAACGCTTTTGACGACCAGGGATTTTTCAATTCGGATGACCTGTTTGCTGCGGGAACCGACGGGAGATACTACTTCATGGGCCGCTACAGCAGGATACGCGTGTCGGGAGAGAACGTTGATCCTGTGGCAGTGGCCGATGTCTCCGAGGAACATCCTTCAGTTCGGGAGGGGGTGGCCGTAGGCATTAGACTGCCCGACATATCGGATGACGAGATCAAGCTCAACCTGATACTTAAGGAAGGGGCGGATTTCGATCCTGTGGAATTCTGCGAGTGGATGGCCGAGAAGGTGATGGTGGCCATGGTTCCAAGGTTCATTGAAGTCTACGAGGAATATCCTCTCACCTCAACCCAAAAAATCGCGGTTTCGGAACTAAAGAGCATATCCGGTTCCACATGGGACAGGCACGAAAGCGGGCTCAAGCTAAGGTCAAGAAAGTGAGCCTGAGATAAAGTAGAGAAACGCTACGTAAATTATAAGCAGAAGAGCGCCTTTCTTTTTTCCGATCCTGTTTTTACTAATCTGGGTTTTTCCGATTAGTAACACGAAAAGAACTGTAAGCAGCATAAAAAATGTGAATTCGGATGTGTATCCGAACATATCCCGGTTTACCTCCTCTATGGGTCGGATAACCGCAACGAGACCCAAATACCCGAGATTAAAGAAATTGCTCCCTATTATGTTGCCAACGACTATATTCTGCTCTTTTCTCCACGCGGCCACGAGCGAAGCGGCAAGTTCCGGAAGTGAAGTTCCGAAGGCAACTGCCACGACTCCTATGAAAAGTTCGCTTATCCCGAGCTGTTCGGCGATATCTATTGCGCTACTAACCAAAAGATGGGCGCTGACAGCCAGAAGCACTGAACCCGAGACTACGTAAAGAAGGAGCTTCCACCCGCCATCATCTGGTGATACGGAAGAAGCCTCGTTTTCTTCTGTGGATTTTCCGTAGGGGATAACCAAAAGGACGGCAAGTAGAAAAAACAACAGTATTCCTTCACCTCTTCTGAGAGAGAATTCCGTGAGGCTGAGGCCGAAAGCGGCAAAAGTCATAAGCCCCATAAAAACAAGCGGAAGCCACTGCTCTTTCCACGCTTCTCTGCCTATCGCTATTGGACTTATAAGAACCGTCAGGCCGAAAATAAGCCCGATGTTGGCGATATTGCTTCCGACCATGTTTCCAACTGCTATGTCACTTGAGCCCTCTATGACTGCCACCAAGGAAACCATGAATTCGGG
>JAPOYE010000045.1 GCA_026706695.1 Candidatus Dadabacteria bacterium
AAAACGAACTCGGCCTAAATATAAATTTTTTGCTTGATAAAGGGTAGGAAGTCCCCAGTTATTCGAGCCGGGCAACAACCGGTTTGATCACACTCTGTCAATGGCAGACAAAAACCCGACATTTCTGGCAATCGGAAATTGAACACTTCGGCCGTGAGGTCGTTTTCCCGGACTTTGGTGCCGGAATGCAAACTGTGAACAAATGGCTTAGCGACGGTTTTCAAGCATCCTTCGCACATAACTCCTCTAAACCTGTAGTCCCCCCTCCGCTCAATGCATAACCTCACTGCATATTACGATTTATTCGGACACCTTGCAAACAATATACCATGTTTCTCGCGGTACCAAAAAAAAATCTAAAATAAAGCAGTTACGCAGTGAAGGTTTTTGGAGTTCAGGTTTCCGTAACGAACACAGGGACACCGCGACATCAGTTCGTATTCCGGCAATACAACGGTCATCTTGTCCGATTCAGGCAGAATCCGGTGCTGACCCCCCCAGTAAGTCTGCGATCACGGACGGCTTCCCCTAGCCTTCGGACATCACTTCGAAGTCCGTAATCTCGATCTGGTACTTAAGGCCCAGTATCTTGTTAACGGAAAGGTAGAAAGTATTGAAGAAAACAGTGTTGCCGGGCTTTATGTTGAAATTGGCCGAAGCCTCTGTTCCGGTAAACACCGAGAGGTCATCCCCGCTTTTTCTGCTAAGCTTTTGAAGAGAATAATCCGTATCGGCGTTTCTTATGTCCTGCATCGAAAGAGTGTTGCCGGAATAAAAGTCCTGAACGTAAACTGTCCGCCCCGACACCTGAAAACTGCTTCTGAGCTTTATGTGGCTGACGGGCACATCGCCTTCGTTCATGATCTCCCCGCGGACAAAGAAAAGATAGCCTTTCTTGGTGGTTATCCACTGGGACTCGGTGTTTCTCACGATCAGCTTTCGGGAAATATCGTCGCTTTGCCAGAACCCCCGCTCGGGGAAGAACCCGGATTTAAAGCCCCCAAGACCGAGTGCGAAAACAACCGCTATCAGGATAAGCCTAAGCGGGTATTTTCTCTTTTTTACTTCGTCTACGCCGTAAAATATTTTTTCCGCGTCCATCAAATCCAGCCCTGGAACTAAAAAATCCGCAATTAGGACAAAGAACCATACCTGCGGGTTCTGATTATAACCGTTTTTCCTTAGGGAAGGTTTCCCCGAGCAACCGCGGCCCCAAACGCATCCTGACCACTTCATTTTACAACGCGGGATTTTCAGGATATAAATGCATTGAGGGCAGATATGCTTAAACGTTCAGTTCTGCATGCGGACCAGTTCCGCAAACAACAACACAGTTCGGGAGAGAAAATTATGAAGATAATTAAGAACCAAGAGGCGGCTTTCTGGATTTTCATAGTCGCGGTTGCAATAACCTTCGGCATCTCCGCCAACGCGGCGGCCCAAAGCGGCAGCTTTTACGTCGGCATCTCGGGCGGAGTTCAACACTCTGACATTGAACACGCCAAGACCGTTGACAACACTGACGCTCCGAGTGATTTCCTGCAGGCCGGGGAAATTTACAGCACCAGTGATTCGGCGAGCAAAACGGGGGTTGGCGGCGGTCTCCTTGTCGGCTACCGGCTTAGTCTCGACCCGAACGACACCCTCTACCTGGGCATCGAAGTTGACGGTCAGGTTCACGACGGCACGGTGAGTGGAATGCTTCCCGGAGAGGGAGAATCACCGGGGCGGAACCAGCGCGGAGAAGCTTGGCCCGATGAGTGGAGCGTGGACAGGAAAAACAGCTACGGCGCGACGCTGGTGCTTGGAGCAAGCCCCCCGTCTTTGGTTTCACTTCTGGGTACGGGTGGCGGCATCTATGTTCTAGGCGGCGTGCGCCGCGTGAACGCGGAGTTAAAGGTTGATTACTACGGCTGCTTTAACGGAAAGGAACTCTGCGAAGACGACGAGTTTGAGGGAGGAACCGATTCCCACGACGAGACTTTCAACGCGCTTACGTTCGGGGGAGGCATTGAAAAGGTTATCGGGAACAGCATAGGAATCCGGGGCGAGGTACGTCACACTCTGTACAAGAAAGAAGACCGGGAGACTTTTCCTGATGAGAGCAACATAGAGGTTCCCGTATCGCTTGACGGAAGCGAAACCGGTTTCTCGATAAAAGCGGTTGTTTACTTCTGAGCTTTCGCCTTACCAGAATCTGCTGTAGAGCTTCTCGGCGTTATTCCAGAAGATATTCTCCTTTAATTCTTCGGAAATGTCCGCGCCTTCTATCTTCCAGTACTCGGAAGCGAAATCGCTCCACGGAATATCCGACCCGAACAGAAAACGGTCCGCTCCTATGCCTCTTTCCTCGATCTCCTTGAGTATCCACGTGGACCCGAAACCCACGGCCCATGAGGAATCGGTGTATACCTGGTATCCCTCCTCGATAAGTTCGAAAAAGCGCGGGACGAACTTGATATGACCGCTGACTCCGCCTCCCATGTGAACAACATGAATCTTGTTGCGCTTCCCGTACTCTTTTATGAGGGCAAGAGCGTTATCGATATCGGAACCTCCCCCCGGACTCGTGTGAATATGAAGGGGCATGTCGTGCTCGGCTCCGGCGTCAAGAATCATGTTCCAGAGTTCCGCGGACTCCTCGTCCCACTGCTCCGGGTCAAAAGTGCCGCCCAGAAGACACGTAGTCTTAAGCGCTATTAACCCTTTCTCCCCGATAAGCTTAAGCGCTTCCCGGGTTCGTTCCTTGTCCTTTGGCAGGGCGGAAACCCATATCGCACCCAGCAACCGGTCATGAGACGTTTCCGCACCTTCCGCCACAAGCGGATTGAGTTCAAAGGGCTGGGCGGAATCAGGATACCCGTAATTTGACATTACAAGCGCCCTGTCAACCTTGTGCTTGTCCATTCCCTTTATATATTCTTCCGCGGTCTGGTAATCCGTGGTAGGCTTGACCGCTTCGGGTAAACCGTAATAGGCAAATCCCGGGACGGGACCTATATGACTGTGGTTATCAAATAACCGCTTTCTCCTGACTATATCCATGAACGACCTCCTCGATCTTGAAAATTGTTATAAAAACACCCATCAAACATTGAATTTTTACGGCATCCCGCAAGATCGTGAAATTCAATGTGCCTGCATCTTTTCACCTACGCGCGCGCGGAGGGATTTCTCGATGGAATCAGGTTTTTCCCCTTTTTCAAGCCTGTGGGTCACTTCCCTGAAATCATCTCCGTAATCCTGCTTGGAGCGGCGGCTTTCTTTTTTCATCGTTTCAGCCAGCGATTGGCTATCGTCTTCAGGAACTTTCGGCGAATTTGTTTTCTTGGATTCCGTGCGGGCTCTTACCAATGAAGTTGAGGAAAGGACGCGCTTGAGACCGCTTTGCCCGCATTCGGGACAAACCGCTTGTTCGTTTTCGGCTTCGGAAATGGTCAGAAAAAATATGGAAACGGTCTTTTTGCAATCCCGACAATCGTATTCATAGATAGGCATTCAAAATATCCCTGCAATGACCAAGTATAAAGGAAATGCTACATTTCAGTCAAGCTAATCCTCAGCCCTCCCAAAGCATTCCCGCAACTGTTTTTCCCTTTACCGGGGACCTTCCTAGAAATGGTTGACCTTGTTCACTAAAATTGATAATGTGTTAAATATAGTAGATATAATGCCAGATTAAAACCTATGGAGAAATTTGGGAATTATATACCTGACTAACCCAGTATCATGACTGTTAAAGAAATACGTACAGTAGAGTTTGTCGTTTTGCCTACATCCAAGGTAAAGGCGAGGAAGATGTTCCAGATGGCCGGAGCCTGTCGGTATGTCTGGAATTACTTCAGGAAGAAGAACCTTACTGAGTACCAGGCATTCAGAAACGGCAAGGGGCAGAGACCGCATACCAGTTATTTCTCCCTCGGCCTTGAGTTCACTAGGCTAAGACACGAGACGGACTGGCTTCTGGAGCTTCCCGCCAATCCCATAAAACATACTCTCAAGTATTTTGCCGATGCGCTTGGAGAAGCAATGGCAGGCAAGAAGGGTTTTCCGAAGCCCAGAAGCAGAAACAGGCACGCGCCCCCCTTCACGCTTCCAAGCAAAGAGAACTTCAGAATAAAGAGTATCGATAAGAAATACTCCCTGCTTCTTATCCCCAGGGTCGGCTGGGTAAAGATGACCCGCGGGGGAGGCAATCCATGGGAGAGCGGCACACCGAAACAGGTGGTGCTTCGCCATGACGGGCACAGGTGGAGAGCCTTTGTTTCCTATGAGGTTGAAGTGGAGAAAAGACCGGACGGCGGTGAGATTCTGGGAGTTGACATGAACGCGCGCCAGGTCGCCACTTCCGACGGGCGTTTCTACTTCCTGCCCGATTTAAGGAAAAAAGAAGCAAGACGGAAGCGGTATCAGCGGAGGATGGCAAGGCAGGTAAAGGGATCTAACAGACAGAAAGACACAAAGAAGAAACTTAGAAAGGTAAGCAGGGAAATAGCCAATACACGGAAGAACTGGATTCACAAGACAACAGAGGAGATTTCAGAGAAGTGCGGAACAATAGTCACAGAAGACTTAAAGGTTAAGAACATGACGGCTTCCGCAAAGGGTACCGTAGAGAATCCGGGGAGAAACGTGAAACAGAAAGCAGAGCTTAACAGGGCGATGCTTGATACAGCAATGGGGGAGATAAGAAGAAATCTTGAGTACAAGTGCGGGAGACTGATAAAAGTGAATCCCGCGTATACATCTCAGACGTGTTCGCGTTGCGGACACGCAGAAAAAGAGAACCGTAAATCTCAGGCACGGTTCCAGTGTGTGAGTTGCGGCTATGTGTCCAACGCGGACACGAACGCCGCGATTAACATAAGGCGTCTGGGAATGGCGCAGCTGCACGGCGAGGAGAGTTCCGTCCTTAAGAGGACTCCGACGACCCGTGAAATTGATACGAGGCAGCCAGATGGTTAGTCAAGTATATAATTCCCAATTTGAGTTCAAAATCATTACAAGTGAAAAAGACCTCAAAACTTATTACAAGCTCCGCGAAGATATTTTCGTAAGGGAGCAGAAGATATTCTCCGGAACCGATATTGACGAATATGACGAGGCCGCGATACACATAGCGGCCATTGAGAAACCAAGCGATAGAATGGTCGGTGGCGTCAGATGCTACAACCTCGAAGGAAACACTTGGGTGGGAGGCCGTCTGAGCGCGGCTACCGGCTACCGGAACGGAGTAGTCGGGCGTTATCTCGTCAAATTCGCCGTAGAAACAGTAAAAACGAGAAGATGCGAGCGGTTCATAGCATACGTTCAGCCGCAGAACGTCAGGTTTTTTGAAAGACTCAACTGGAAACGCTCGGGGGAACCGCTCATCTACCATGGGATCCCCCATCAGTTGATGGAAGCCGAACTTGGAGAAGGGGGGGGGAAGGCGTGAACCGCAAAATCACGACAGGGTTGATGAAAGATCTGATCAGGTCTCTGCACCGCTCCCCGAGACTGAGTGAAAAAAACAACATAACAAACGTCTGGAATTTCTTTCCCCAGTTCGCAAGGGTCGAGGGAAAGCAGGTGCGTCTCGGCGATGACGCGGCGGCAATCGAACATGACGGAGGCTACCTGCTTGCAGCGGCGGAAGGCGTATACCAGCCTCTTCTGAAATCAAACCCCTACCTTGCCGGAAGAACCTCGGTCCTGACAAACGTAAACGACATCTATTCGATGGGCGGAAGACCTCTGGCGATTCTGGACGTGCTTTGCTCAGCAGATATCGCCAAAACGGACGAGATGCTCTCGGGTATACACTATAACGCCGAAAGATACAACGTCCCTGTAATCGGAGGCCACCTGAGTAGCGAAACAAGCGAGTTGACCCTCGCCGTATTCATCCTGGGAAAAGCCTCCAAGCTTCTCTCAAGTTTTAACGCCAGAGAAGGCGATGATCTCGTTATGGTGGTCGGAGGCGAGGGAAAATTCTATTCAGGGTTTAATTTCTGGGATTCGTCAAGCGGCTTAAGCAAAACGGATGCGCTGCGCCATCTTGAGATTCTGCCCGGACTTGCAGAAAAAGAACTTGCCGACTCGGCCAAGGATATCAGCATGGCCGGTGCTATAGGCTCGATCCTGATGCTCCTTGAGTGCTCCCAGAAAGGCGCCGAGATTCACGTTGATGACATTCCGGTGCCGTCTGGCGTCGGGTTGGCAGAATGGCTGGTTACTTTTCCGAGTTACGGTTTCATTCTTTCCCTGAGAGCGGGAAAAACTTCAAGAGTCCGCGAGAAATTCAGGGATTCCGGCCTTTTATGCGAAAAGATAGGAGAGGTAAGCGCGGAGCGGGAAATCTATTTCAAAAATAAAGACGGCCACAAGGAGCTTTTCTGGGATCTTGGGCGGGGATATTACATGGAAACCCCCGAATCAAGGGAGGCCGCCAATGAATGAGCAGAACAAAGAGATTGAGCGCATAGTCGCGAGGCTCGGAGAAAAGATAAAAGCCATTCGGATGGAAAAAGGATGGTCCCTTAAAAATCTTTCGGACAGATCAGGTATATCCGCGGCAGCTATCCACAAGATTGAATCAAACGGAATTACTCCGACCATAACCACCATGATGAAAATTTCCGACGCGCTCGGGAAGAAAATAAGCAATTTCGTTGAAGAGGGACCGGGAGACAAAGACGTCTGCCTGATAAATTCAAACGGGCGCAAACCCGTATTTACTTTTAAAAAAGGCCTGGACCTGCAGGGGATATCCGCCAAGCAGTACGGAGAATTCATAATGACCGCAGCATACGCCACGGTGAAAGTGGGCGCTTCGAGCGGCAAAAAAAGCATGAGTCACCGGGGAGAGGAACTGGTTTACTGTCTGCAGGGAAGAATGAGGTTTGAGGTGAACAAGAAAACTTATGATCTGCGTCCGGGGGACAGTCTGCATTTCAGAACCCATCTGGACCATAAATGGAAAAACACTGGAAAAGTTCCCGCGAAATTATTATGGGTGCTTTCCATCGAGGCTTCCTGAGGAGTTATTCTGTGAGTGCCGGGAGAAAAACAAAAAAGCCCGATTTGCCAGCACGCATCGACGCCGCGAATGCCTACGCGCTTGAGATGCTGTTTTCGGTCGAGCCTGTGCTTGAAGAAGTGCAAAAAGCCCTTGACGTTGTTCCCGGAATGACTCCCTCAACCATTCTGCACGCAGGCCCGCCGATCAGCTGGCGCAGGATGTGCGACCCGATGAAAAGGGCCGTGCGGGGCGCACTTATATTCGAGGGGCTGGCAAAAGACTCATCGGAAGCTGAAAAAATGGTGCTGGAAGACAGAATAGCCCTTTCTCCGAACCACCACCATGACTGCGTTGGACCTATGACGGGAATAATCTCCGCTTCGATGCCGGTGGTCGTCGCAAAGGATTTAACGACCGGAAAAAGAGCTTATTCAACGTTTAACGAAGGTGGCGGGCAGGCGCTCTGGTTCGGGTCGTTCGGAGAGAAGACGCTGCAACGCCTCAGGTGGATAAGAGACAAATTCGCTCCAGTCATGAAAAAAGCATTCGCAAGCGCCGAGCCAATCTCAGTGTGGAACATACTGTCCCAGGGGATACAGATGGGAGACGAATGCCATAACCGCCACGGCGCCTGCACCAACATTTTTCTGAAAAACATCGTCGAACCTCTTTTCTCTCTGAACATTTCGCGCGCAAAGGCAATGGCCGTTTACAGATTCATGTCCGCAAACAGCCACTTCTTTCTCAACTTCACCATGACCGGATGCAAGCTCGCCACAGACGCGGCCCACGGCATCGCCGACAGCACCTTGGTTACCGCCATGTCAAGAAACGGAACCGCTTTCGGCATAAGGGTAAGCGGGCTCGGAAACAGGTGGTTCGTGGCGAAATCGCCTTATCTGGAAGACGCTCTCTACAACCTCGGCTACGGACCGGAAGACGCCGCTTCCGACATAGGCGACAGCTCCATTATCGAAACAATGGGCCTTGGGGGATTCGCAATAGCCGCCGCTCCTTCCATGGCGTCGTTTGCCGGGGGGGGCTTCAGCGACGCGGTGGACATCACGAACAGTATGAATCTCATTACAACGGCCAGAAATCCCAAGTTCGCGATACCTTCCCTAGATTTTCAGGGCACGCCGACCGGGATTGACATAAGAAAAGTGGTAGACACGGCTATACTGCCGAGCATAAACAGCGCGATTGTGCATAAAAGCTCGGGAGCCGGACAGATAGGAGCCGGAATAGCTAAAGCGCCTTACGAATGTTTCGAGAAAGCGCTTCTGGCATTTGGGAGACGGCATGATATAGCGGCATAGACTATAAAAGCGAGAGGTACGTATTGGTAACGCTCAACACCGTAAAACAGAATCATTACCAAGATTCGATGAAGCTTATGCAGATAAGCAGGGAACTCACTGATTCCCCGGGTATCAGAAGGGCTTTGGCCATAATGGCCACTGAAGCGAATCTAAAAACGCTTCAGGACGCGGGATTAGTCAAAACCGCGCCGCACTCACTCGGCGCGAATGATCTTATAGTAGCTGTCGAGGCAGAATCGGAGACAGCGGGCCATGATGCTCTGAGAAAAGTCGATTTCTTTCTGGCCGCGCCTTCGGGCGGGGCTGACCGTACGGTCGGATACCAAAGTTTTGAAGAAGCTCTAAGTCCACCGGGCAACCCTAACATCGCTGTTGTATCCGTTCCGGGAGAATTTGCGAAACTTGAAGTCGCGAGAGCCATAAAAAACAACATTCATACCTTTCTTTTCAGCGACAACCTGGGTCTTGACGAAGAGGTTGAACTTAAGCGGAGAGCAGCGGACAGGGGACTGCTTATGATGGGACCGGGATGCGGGACCGCGATAATAAACGGAGCGGGCTTCGGGTTTGCCAACACCGTAAGACGGGGACCCGTGGGAATTGTCGCCGCCTCAGGGACAGGCATGCAGGAGGTAGCAAGCCTGATTCATAACTGGGGACTCGGCGTTTCTCACGGAATCGGAGTCGGCGGAAGAGACCTCTCCGAAAAAGTGGGCGGGCTGATGACAATCAAAGCCATGGAACTGCTCCACAAAGACGAAAACACGGAGATCATTCTGCTGGTTTCAAAAC
The DNA here is from genome assembly GCA_026706695.1 of Candidatus Dadabacteria bacterium. Taxonomy (NCBI): domain Bacteria; kingdom Pseudomonadati; phylum Thermodesulfobacteriota; class Candidatus Dadabacteria; species Candidatus Dadabacteria bacterium. The sequence goes on from JAPOYE010000045.1 coordinate 9,118, forward strand.
CGGCCCCGACAAAGGTAGTAAAAAAAATAATCGAAACGGCGCGTCGCGGAAAAAAACCTTTTGCCGTGTGCCTGCTGGGCGAAAACCGAATTGACGCAGAAGAAAACGTGTTCTTTGCCGATACGCTGGAAGAACTGTCTTTGCTTGCGGTAAACATCGCGCGCAGGCGGGGAGAGAAGCGGGTCGGAGTTTCCGATTCCAGCCTGAAAAGATACGCGAAGGATTTTGTCAAGTCGCTTCGCCCTTCGCAGAAATACGTGAGGGGATTGTTTTCAGGTGGCACCTTGTGTTATGAGGCCCAGAAAATACTCACTTCGTCTCTTGGAAAGATTTATTCAAACGCGCCTCTGTCAAAAGACTGTCTGCTCAATGACTCATACAAAAGCCGCGGGCATTGCTGCGTAGATCTCGGCGAAGAAGAATTTACCGTCGGACGTCCCCATCCGATGATCGACTCCACGCTCAGAAGCGAAAGGATAATCAGGGAAGCAAAAGATCCGAGGACAGCGGTAATTCTCCTCGATATCGTGTTGGGCCATGGTTCAAACGCCGACCCCGCCGGGGAGCTTCTCCCGGCCATTTGGCAAGCAAGGGGAATAGCCGGAAGCAAAAACAGGTCTCTTGCCTTCATTGCGTACGTGTGCGGTACGGATGACGATCCTCAGAGTCTCGGCTTGCAGAGGGAAAAGTTAAGGAGAAGCGGCATAAAAATTGCGCTAACCAATGCTCAGGGGGCCAGGGCTGCGGCTCTGATCGCGCGGCTTGCCTCAGAGGGAGGTGCGGGGCGATGAAACTGGCCGTCGTTGCTTTTGGAGGTAATGCGTTTTCAGGCGATGGGAATCACGGAACACACCAGGATCAATTCGCTTTCGCCGAACGTATATCGGGGGAACTGGTGAAGCTTGTGGAATCGGGCTACAGAATTGTCATCACTCATGGAAACGGACCCCAGGTGGGAAACCTGATGCTCCAGCAGGAATACACCCCTTGGGCGGTCTCGCCCATGCCCGTCGACGTATGCGGCGCGATGACCCAGGGCCAGATCGGATACTTAATCGTTCAGGCACTGAGAAATCATCTCAGAAAAAACAACTTGAACAAACCCGTCGCGGCCATCATCACCCAGGTAGTGGTAGACGAGGATGACGAAGCTTTTTCAAACCCGACAAAATTCGTAGGGCCGTTTTTCGATAAAAAAACCGCCGACTCTCTCGCGCGCCGGAAAAACTGGAGAGTAGAAAAAGATTCCGACAGGGGATACAGGAGGGTCGTGCCTTCGCCCAAGCCGGTGGACATAGTGGAGAAAGAAGAAATAGCAGAGATGATAGAAAGAGGGTTTATCGTCGTTGCATGCGGAGGGGGCGGAGTGCCGGTTGTCCGCGGGAAAAACGGTGAACTCAGGGGAGTAAGCGGCGTGATCGATAAAGATCTGGTTTCGGAAAAACTTGCGACTCTCATTGGGGCTGAAACCCTCGCCATAATTACGCAGGTGGACAGGATATCGCTGTTTTTCGGAACTCAGAGGCAGGTGGATCTGGAGAAAATTACGACAGAAGAAGCGGAAAGATACCTCAGGGAAGGACATTTTCCACAAGGAAGTATGGGCCCCAAGGTGGAAGCGGCGATAAGGTTTTTGCGGAAGGGAGGCAGGCGAGCGGTTATAACGTCGGCAAATTCGACGGTTAAGGCTCTTGAGGGAAAAAAAGGAACTGAAATAATCAATGAAATGGATTAAAATGGAATTAAGCGCTGGTGAAAAGCCTCATAGACAGCCAACGCCAGAATTTCCGGGGAATCCCGGAGAAGACAATATATATAGATATCTTTTTTAGGAGGTGCAGTAATGGCAGTAGACAGAGTACAAAGCGAGAGACCCCAGGAGGGGAAAGCTCTTGTGGACTACGAAGAAAAGCTTTTTCCTGATCATCAGGCGAATGAAGGGGAAAAAGCCTTGTTTCTCATACATTCGGTTCCTTATGAAGGTTCTGTAGCCGGTATAAACATGCTTACCGCTATAAGGGCAAAAAGAAAAGGCTATGATGTTTCGGTTCTTTTCTACGGTCCTGCTTCAGGCATACCGATTTACAGGGGCTGGCCGAATGTTGGAGATGACGGTTACGGTGCCGGCATACAGCTTTATCCGAATCTCGTCAAGAGGCTCCTCTCGGAGGGAATAACGGTATACGCGTGCCGTTTCTCCGCGGCCGCGCTTCTTGGCCAGAATGAATCGAGCTTTATCGAGGGAGTTACGCCGATTCATCCTACGGACATACTGGACATAGTTATTGAGCATCACAGGGCGGGAGCCATGATGTTCAGCACGTGGACAGTCTGAGGTTTTAGAGACTTCACGTCGTTGTCCAGACAGGGCTGCCAGCAGTTACCGGCAGTTTTAATCCGCTTGCCAACGGGGGTAAGTGGAAAGGGTGTTGTGTGAAATAAAAACGCTGGGGGTGAAAAATGGATTCTACAACCCTTAAGGTAGAGTTGCAGAGTTACGGTCTGAGAATTCCCGATTCTAAGAATATCAGGCGAGGGGGAGCCGGTCCCACGGGAGGAATTCATCTCAGGATCCTTCCCGATACCGACGCGAATGTCCCGGTTGTCGGCGATTTCGTAGAATCATCGCCTTATCATCTTGACAAGATAAACGGCGAGGACTGGATTTTCCGGGATGAAGTGGCCTTGGTGCAGGTTGAGCTTATGGGCAACGGGAGGTTTTACGACCATAAAACCTCAAGCGGAGTGCCCATGCAGAAAATCGGACTTCTGCACTGCCCGACCACTTTTGCAACTACTCTCCTTCAGACCTGTGATTTCTGGAAGGACGAGAGAAGGTGCCAGTTCTGCGGAATAGAGCTTACTCTTAAGGACAGAAGTACCGTCGGATTCAAAAACGCAAAAGCACTTGTTGAGACAATTCAACTCGCAAAGGAGCTCGACGGCATTTCCAACATTGTTTTCACTTCCGGCGTTGCGCCTGATGAGGAAAAAGCGCTTGAAAAATACGCCGAGATATGTTCCGAGGTTAAAAAACATACCGGGCTTCCGATTCAGCTCCAGATTGTTCCCCCTGAAGACCTGGGCTGGCTGCAGAAGCTGAAGTCTTCAGGGGTGGACGCTCTCGGAGTCCATATCGAAACGTTCGACCCGGATATATTCGAAAAAATAACCCCGGGCAAGGCCATGATAGGACTCGACAGATACATAGAGACCTGGAAAGAGGGCGTCAGGGTTTTCGGAAGATGGGCGGTAAGCACCTATATACTGGTCGGTCTCGGCGAGAGACTGGAAACGGTTATCGAAGGCGCCGAGATTTGCGCCGAGATAGGAGTTTACCCCTTCATAGTGCCTTTCAGGCCTATCGCGGGCACCCCGATGGAAAACGTAAGGCCGCCTGCGGCCGAAGTTATGGAATACGTGTATTCCGAAGCCGCTAAGGTCCTCGCCAGATACGAGGGAGGATCTAAAAGCGGTTTAGCCGGCTGCGTAAGTTGCGGAGAATGTTCCGTGCTTCCCGATTTTGAAAGACTGCACGAGTCAAAGACGGTAAGGTTTAAGAAATTTAAGAAATCGATCCCGATAAATTGATGCGGGAAAAATCATGATCCGAAGCCTCGTAACCCCGGATCGCAGATCGAATTGAGGAGACGCAGATGAGTCAAGAGAAACTGAAATTTGTCATAATAGGCGGAGGAGCGGGCGGCATCTCCGCGGCTTCCACAGCGAGGGGTCTCGCCGACCCTGATTCATCCGTTACGCTCTTTACCGAGTATGAAGACGTAGCCTACAGTCCCTGTGGCATCCCCTTTGTCCACGGCAGGGAAATTCCAGATTTCAAGAATCTTTTTCTTCAAACCGCCGAGCACTACACCGGTATCGGAATTGACATCAAATACAACACGAAAGTAACGGGGATAGACCTTGATAAAAAGGTCGTGGCGGTTGGTTCCGAGGAATTTCCGTGGGACCGGCTTATAATCGCCACTGGATTCGAATACGGAAATCCCGAGATCCCGGGAATCAATCTTGACGGCGTTCATTACGTGAAGAACATACGAAGGGCCATGGAATTCGACAAGCAGCTTGACAGCATAAAGAAAATCGCCGTGTTATCCGCCTCTCCTCTTGGTATTGAGATGGCGGGCAACCTGGCGCAAAGAGGAATTGAGACCCATCTCGTGGACGAAGGCGGCTGGCTTATGTCCGAGGTGGCAGACCCGGATATCATGGAGCCGGTACAGGAGAACTTTGAAGAACTGGGCGTTAACATGCACTTCGGAACCAAGGTCCACGAAATAAGAGGCCAGGACGGCAAGGTGAAATCCCTGGTTACGTCAAAGGGTGAAATAGAGTGTGAAGTCGTTATAGTCGCTACTCACAAGGTACCGAACAACACTCTTTCCCGGGAAGCGGGGATAAAACTCGGATCTACCGGAGGAGTCCTGGTTGATGACCACATGAGAACCAGCGTCGAGGGCGTCTACGCCGCCGGTGACTGCGCCGAGGTGGTGCACGGAGTCACGGAAATTCCCATTCAAGGGCTCTCCGGAAGCCACGCTTACTCCCAGGGAAGAACAGCCGGGGCGAATGCCGCGGGAGATGACCGCGCGTACGACCCCGTGTACGTGCCCTGGGGCATGGTGGGCGGAAAGATACAGATCGGCGGGGTATCTCTCGGCGAAACGCTCCACAAGGCTCTCGGAATACCTCACGTCGTCGCTTTCTCACAAGGGATATCCAGAGCCAGGTACTACCCCGGAGTAACAAGAATGAGAGTGAAACTCATTGCAGACCCCGAAACCCACAGGGTTCTGGGCGCCCAGATGGCCGGGGGGGAAGGAATAAAGGAAAGAGCCGATTTTCTCGCTTTTTCAATCAAGCGCAGAGCTACGCTCGAAGATTTCGCATGGATGGAAAACGTGTATTCACCCCCGATAGGAGCCTTGATGGAGCCTATCGCCCTGGCGGCACAGGCGGGGTTGGCCAAACTGGCCGGCGGGTAACTGTTTTAAAGAGGTGAAGCCAATTGTCAGAAAATAACCCATCAGGCGGCTGGTTAAGAAAAAACGCGGAAAAGTACCTGCTTGAAGCCGCGGCGGATGATATGGCGAGTCGTTACCCGGATTGTACTTCCGACGCTTACCGTGACAGGGGAGTGCTCCCTTTTCTGTGGAGAAAGGTGTTCGTCCCCATTTACCTTGCCATCCCTTGGAAAATTCGCAGAAAAATAATTCTGATGACTTCTTATCCGGGGGGCAATCGTCCAAAATGGAAGAAATTCGATTAACCCTTCCCCCGGCTCTGCAGACCTCTCCATTACAATGTCGAAAGGAAGCGCCATAAAACAGTTGAACGCAAGAACGATCGGGGTTAACGCTTACGAAACTCTGGCAAGCCTCAAAAGCCCCGCGAACATTGAAGGGGTATTCGAAAATTCCTTCTATATAAGAGTCGGCGAAGATGAGCTGATCAGGGTTATCCCATATGAACAGTACATTTCGGCAAGTTCGATAATAGTGGAGGAAAAAGACCGGCATTCGAACTTTAAATCCATGGGAGTCGAACAAGGCATGGAGGTTATCTGCGGAGAAAAAAATGTCTTGATAGGAAAAAGAGTTGCGATTGCCGATATCCACGGCGTCGCAAAATGGCGACCGCCCGCCGTCCCGGATAGCGCTTCGGTTCGCCCTCTTGAGATAATAAAGCTTAATCTGAGAGTGCTTCGGGACGTGATATACACCTGTCCCAGCAGGGAAGGTCTCGTGCCGCTGCTTGAGAACGTGGAACTTGTCGGTTCCATCGACCTTTTCTTAAAACCCCGTAACGACAGCTTCGCCGAGAGAGCAAGACCCGGCATCGAAAGAGTGATGTGGGGAATTTTTTCACTTGACAAGGCGGCAATAACGGAAAGCGCAAAGACCATAATAGGCCTCGGACCGGGACTCACGCCGTCCTGCGACGATTTTCTCTGCGGACTTTTAGTCAGTCTCAAGACCGGAGCGGCGGTGCTGAGCATGAGTGACGACACCGGGTTTTTCGATGAAATTGCCGGAAGTATTTACGAAGAGGCACGGCAAAGAACCACGGTTTTCGGCTCAAGCATGTTGAGGGAGGCCCGCGAGGGAGTGTGCCCCCTCGCGGTGGTCAACCTGATCCATTGCCTTCTTACCGAAGACATGGAGAGGAACGCCGAGGCTTCAAAAACGCTGGTCAGGATGGGGGAAACTTCCGGGGCCGATATTGCTATTGGGGTATTTTACGGAATCAGGTTTTTGGTCTCGAGGCTTGAGAATCTAGAGGTTTTGCATGAGACAGCTTAACATCGCGCTTTTCACCTATTCGACAAAACCCAGGGGAGGAGTGGTCCACACGCTTAACCTCGCGGAGAAACTAAGAGAACTTGGACAGAAAGTTCATGTTTACGCGCTCGGGACAGAAGGCGGATTTTTCAGAAAAGTCGACATTCCGCACACTCTGGTGCCATGTCCAAAAAACGAATTCAGCTGCATGGACGAAAAAATCCACGGCTACATAAAAGCATATGTCGATTACCTGAGCGGTCTTGAGGAAACCTACGATATCTACCACGCCGAGGACTGCATATCGGCAAACGCACTTTTGGATATAAGGCAGAGAGGCCGGATAGAATTCTTTCTCAGAACCGTTCATCACGTTGACGATTTTGTATCGGAATCTCTTGTTGAATGTCAGATGAAAAGCATAACGAAACCTGATTACCTGCTGGTCGTAAGCAATTACTGGGAAAAGGAGCTTGCCGACAAGTACTCTCTCAGACCACAGCGGGTAAGAAACGGTGTCGACCTGGCCAAGTTTTACGGCGCGGCTGCCCGAAGCAAGCCCGCCGAAGCCTCGAAGCTTGAATTCTCAGCCGACGGGTGTAAAACGGTTCTTACCATCGGTGGGATCGAACCCCGCAAAAACACTATATCAACCCTAAGAGCGTTTGCCCGGGTAAAGGCGCACTTTGCAACAAAGAATGAGCGGGCAGTCTGGCTTCTCGGAGGCGGGGAAACGCTTTTTGACTACAGGGATTACCGCAAAGAGTTTTTCTCCGAGATGAAAAAACTGGAAATAGAGATGGGAGAAGATATTTTCATTCTGGGAAGAGTCCCCGAAGAACTGATTGCCGATCTCTATAACGCCGCTGATGTTTTTGTTTTTCCCTCGTTAAAAGAGGGGTGGGGACTCGTCGTGCTTGAAGCCATGGCTTCCGGCGTACCGGTCATAGCTTCCGACATAGAGCCGCTCACGGAATTTATGGAAGACGGGAAAAACTCCCTGCTTGTCTCTCCCATGGACTGCGAGGCTCTCGCGAATGGAATTATCAGAATACTGGAATACGCAGATTTGCGTGAAAAGCTTATAGCCGGTGGCACAGACACCGCGGGACAATACGGATGGGACAGCGTGGCGCTTGAACATCTGAACATATACAGATACGTACTGAACGGAAGTGTTTTACGCGCGGCGCAGAAGAGGTGAAAACAATGAAAGTTGAGGCAATCTGGAAGAAAAACTATCAGGTAACCGTAAACGCGAGGCAGTTTGAAATACCGGTTGACGAAGCACCTGAATTCAGCGGGGAGGATACGGGAATGATGCCCACGGAGCTTTTTTTGTGTTCCCTGGCTTCGTGCTTCTGTCTTGCCATCGTTTATGCGGCAAGCAGAAGGAAAATCATGCTAAAAGACCTGAAAGTTGACGTTACGGGTGAGAAGAACGGAAGAAAATTCCTGTTTTCCAAGTGTATCATCAGTGTTAAAAGCTCCATCGCCCGAAGCAGCCTTGAGGATCTTGTGGATTCGGCGAAGCGCTACTGTTTCATTACGAATACAATCAAGGGAGGCTGTCCCATCGAGTACAGCATAACCCCGGACTTAGGGAGCATGTAGTTGGCAATTGAATTCAAAATCAGGAAAAACGCCTACTATGACTCCCTGCGCCTCATGCGTATTTCGAAAACCGCGAGCGGGGTTGACGGGGTAAAAAATGCTTTCGCGGTGATGGCTACGGATAAGGCCAAATATGCCCTGGATTCCGCAGGCCTCCTTACACATGAAATCAAAAAAGCCAAAGGAAGCGATCTTGTAATCATCGTCGAAGCGGAATCAAAGAAGCTTGCCAAACAAGCAATTAAAAAAATAGAGACGCTGATCTCATCAGACGATTCGCAAGCAGCCCCGGCAGCACCGAATATCCTTAATGAACAGCTAAGAGTTGTTAACGTGGGCCTTGAGATATTCGGCGAGTCCCTTGCGGCCCAGGGAGTTGAGGTAAGACATGTGGAGTGGAAGGTTCCGGCTAAAGGAAACAAGAAGCTTATCAACCTGTTAAAGAAAATGACGTGATTCGCCAGGAGTCGAGGAGAAATTCAATCAGCATACGAAACCCCGAGAAATTAAAGGAAGTTCTTTCAAAGCCCGGAAAACTGGGCAAGGTATTCAGCAGACACGCCTACGGCATGCTCTCATGGGTTGATCTGTTCGGCGCCAAGCTCCCCTCGGTTAACGGCATAGAAACCAAGATCATCATCTCAAGGATAGTCGCCGATAACGCGAGACACTCAAAACTTTTTTCCGACAGAGCAAAAGAGCTTGGCCAGAACCCGCAATCTTACAGACCTCCTGAAATCGGACAGGAAATCTACGACATTCTCGACACCTATAACAACACCTTTGACTCTCTTGCGTACGCCTGGGGATCGCTTGTGCATTTCAAGGAATTGCTGGAACTGTACATAAGCGTTGCCGATTCCAGAAACCGGGAAGTGCTGCTGGAGGTGAAAAAAGACGTCGAGGATCATTTATCGATGCTGCGGGGATATTTCCGATCGCAGGCCGACAGCGATTCAAAGAAAGACCGCGCGGAAACCGTAAAAACCGTAGCCGAAGATAAATACTCCGAAAGAGAGGAACAAGAAATAATCTGGTATTCACTTCCCGATGTCCCAAACGTTTGAACAGCTTCGAGAGCCTCTGCCTCGCTACTCAGCGAAAAACCTGTATTACAGGCTTCTTGCCGCCTTTCTCAGGACATTCGGGAGGCTGTCATGCGGAATCGACAAGGGGTTTGCCTACGGGTTCGACTCGGGAATTATCATGAACTACATCTACGATAACAAGGCACGGGGAAGATTCGGCGTCGGGCGGATTCTCGACAGGATGTTTTTGGATCAGGTTACGTGCAGGGCTTTCAGGTCGATAAAGCAGATACAGATTGACATGATAGATCAATATCTGCGGGAAAGGGACGGGAAGCCAACTTTCATAGTCGACCTCGCCTCGGGTAAAGCGGACTACATCTACGAAATCCTAAAATCTTCCGACCGCAAACTAAAAGTCCTGCTCTGCGATATAGCGGAATCCTCTCTTCAAGAAAGCAGGAATATCTCAGATGAACTGGGCTTTAGCGACAGAGTCAGGTTCCGCCGAGGCAATGCGCTTGACACCGAAAATCTCAAACGCATAGAACCAAAGCCCGATCTTCTGATCGAAGTCGGCCTTTACGGAATCATACACGACGACGCCCTCCTGCGCTCTCACCTGCTTGACGTCGGACGGATTCTTCGCCCCAAGGCCCTCCTTTTTAACGTCCAGACGCAAAACCCGCAGATAGAGTCAATCGCAAGGGTTCTTCAGAACCAGAACGGGGAAAGATGCGTCTGGCATCTCCGGTCAGCAGAGCAGATCATCGGCTGGGCAGAAGAAGCAGGGTTCGGAGGTCCTAAAATCGTAATGGACCCTTATAATATATACGCCGTCGTAATGATGAAGAGGAGGTAATAAGATAGTGTTTTCCAGAACGCGCGATCACGGAAATCCGGAGTCGGGCAATTGAGCCAGAAACGATTCGTACTGGGCTGGCAGTCGGAATCGGAAACACTTCCACTGCTTGAAAGAACAAAATCCGGAAAACTGGATTCCGTCACCCGAAGCCCGCATGGAATGTGGAACTACATGACCTACCGGGACGCGATAAATATCCTGGGCATGGATCCCTCCCGGATATATACCGACGGCAGAATTGACCTTGATCCGGAGCAGTGGGCCGATTTCGGCTGGATGCTCTGCCACTGCGGTCCTCCCCGGAGCGCGGTTCGGGAAATGAAAAAACGGACGCTGCCCTCCAACATAAACCCTTATTCTCCCGACCTCATAAATCCTCTCAGGGACTTATGCGCCGAATCCGTGTTCAAACGCAGAAGAGGCGGGGATTTTGAAGTGATAGGCACCGAGGGTGCTCAGGCGGGTATCTCCTATGTCCTTAATTCGTTCACGGACCCGGGCGATGAAATTATAATCACCGATCCCGGCTATTTTCATTTCGAATCGGCAATCCTGATGGCGGGAGGAATTCCTGTAAAAACGACGCTTGGCGCCGGTAACGGGTTCAGGCTAGACCCGCTTGAAATCGAAAAGCTGCTTTCCGAGAAAACGAAAATCATAATAGTCTGCGATCCCATAAACCCCTTCGGCACGGTACAGAAAAAAGAAGAACTGCTGTCGCTGATCGAGATCGCCAGAGATAACGACATCATAATAATGAACGACATAACCCATAACACCCACAGAATCGATCCCCACAGCGAGCATTTCCCCATGAGTTCGCTTTGCAAAGACACGAACACAGACAACGTGGTTTCGATCTACAGCGTCTCGCACGGATACGGAATGGCCGCTGTTCGCATCGGCTTTCTCGCTGGACATCCGGACATCATGAAGGCGTGTCTCACGACGAAAGTCTCCTTAACGCGCCTTAATACCAACCTGATCGCCCAGTACGGAGCGCTAGCCGCTCTTAAGGACGACAGCTACATAACCGAAACAGAAGAAATTATCAGGAAAAACTACCATTTCATAAAAGACATCGTGGCCCGCACCCGGGGAATAGAAATACCCGTTGAACCGAGTTACGGATTTTCTATGGTGATAGACGCAAGCGGCACGGGGGTAACCGCGCAGGAACTGACAGTCTCTCTGTTTAAAAGAAATATAGCCGTATACCCTGGTGACGGTCTTGGAGACAGCGGCGCCACTGACTACGTCAGACTGAATTTTTCGCATCCCGACCAGCATGCACTAAAAAGATTAGAGGATTCTCTCGGCGAAGCCATAGAGGAAGCCCAGACGGGCATCTACACAGAAAGCGTAATAAGGTTTTTCGAACAAAGACAAAATGAGAGGGCAGGATGGATCCTTCGGGAATTGAAAAACAGGGCAAAGAACCGTCAGGCGGCATACTAGATCAGATAGGTAACACGCCGCTTGTAGAGTTAAGCAACATCAGCTCCGGCCGTATCCCGAATTTTTACGCCAAACTCGAGTTCTTCAATCCTTCCGGAAGCATAAAGGACAGAGTGGCACGATACATACTGGAGATTTCCGAAAAAAACAACGCCCTGGAACCCGGAGACCTGATAGTCGAATCCACATCGGGCAATATGGGACTTTCCTTCGCGCTGATCGGCACGCTCAAAGGTTACAGGTGCCTGTTCGCCATTCCAGAAACCGTAAGCAAAGAAAAAATAAAAACCCTCAGGCTGTTCGGCGCCGAGATAGTTCTCACGCCGAGGGGACTGCCCCCGAGCGACGGAAGAAGCTGTTACAAGGTAGCTCAGAGAATCGCAAGGGAAAGGTGTGCCCTGTATGTTAATCAGTACTTCAATGAATTAAATCCCGAGTCACATTACCACTCTACGGGCCCCGAGATATGGAAACAGACCGGAGGTATGGTGGACACGGTGTTTTGCGGTATAGGAACCGGAGGCACCATAAGCGGAGTCGGGAAATATCTCAAGGAAAAAAACCCCGGCACGAAAATAATAGGTGTGGAACCGGTTGGTTCGGTATTCAGGGAATATTACAGGGAAGGTACAGTACCTCAAGCCGGAAATTTCGAAGTGGAAGGCATTGGGAAAAACTTTATTCCGGGTGCTCTTGATTTCGACTTTGTCGATGACGTGGTTCAAGTAAGCGACAAGCGCTCCTATGAGACCGTAAGCGATCTGATAAGCAAAGAAGGAGTATTTGCCGGGGGATCCGGCGGCGCTGTTGTCGCAGCGGCGCTTGATTATCGCGGGTCATTTGAAAAAGACCGCCGCGTCGTGGTCATACTGCCCGATACGGGACTGAAATACCTGTCGAAATTCGCCGTTTAGCGCAATCCGTCATGTCATGAAAAATATCGATCCGGCATACGTTGACAGCCTCGTTCAAAGATACGGAAGCCCTTTGTTTCTGGTATCCGCCGAAACACTCGAAAACAACGTCAGAGCATTCAAAAGGATGTTCCGCGAAAAATACCCGAACACCGAAGTCGCCTACGCATACAAGGCGAATTATCTGTCCGGGATTCTAAAGATAATCCACCAAGAGGGAGCTTGGGCCGAGGTCGCCTCCGGATTTGAATACGATATAGCTAGAAAACTGGGGGTTCCGGGCAGTTCAATAATTTTTAACGGCCCCGGCAAAACCAAAAAGGATCTACTCATCGCGGTTTCGCAGGGAACGCTGATAAACGCTGATAACGAAGATGAAATCAGGCTGCTTGGCGAAATCGCGGGCGAACTCAAAAGACCCGTGGACATCGGAATCAGAATCAACGCGGACGTAGGAATAAATCAGAAAATTGACCGCTTCGGCTTTAATCTTGAAACCGGGGAGGCGTTTAGAATGGCGGAACTATGCGAAGCGACGGGGGCTCTTAACGTCATCTGCCTTCACCTGCACCTAACAAGCTACATAGTTGAGACAGGCGGAGAGGGAGAATATACACCAGCCCAAAACATAAGGCTTATCTGGCCCAAAAACGCCGGCATGTATGAGATCGCCGTCAAAAAAATTTCAAGACTGGCAAAAAGAGCAGAAAAAGAGCTTGGCGTCAAAATAAAATATATCGATCTTGGAGGAGGATTTCCCTCGATAAAAGACCTGGGCGCATACGTAAACAAGGTTACGGAACCCCTAATTCACGAATTCGGAGAAGATGGTCCCGTTTTGCTTCTGGAACCCGGAAGGGCCATTGTAAAAGATGCGGTTTTCCTTATAACGACCGTTTTGGCTTCAAGAAAGCTTCAAGGCGGGAAGAGGGCAGTAACAACCGATGCCGGAACAAACAGCCTTCCCACTTCGTACTGGAGTTCCCAAGAGATAAGACCGCTTAGACCTTCCGGAAAAAAGCTAAGAGATACAATAATATACGGTCCTCTATGTCTTCAAACGGATATCATTGCCAAAACACTCGTAAACGAACTGGAACAGGGAGATAAAATCGTTGTGGAGAACGTGGGAGCATACAACATTCCTCAGGGAAGCCCCTTTATTTACCCGAGACCGTGCGTCGTTATGCTCCAAGACGCCACGGCACGGGTGATCAGAAGGGCCGAAACGATTGATGATGTCTTGGAACTCGAAGAAGTGACGGATACTTGAAACCGTCGGTAAAACGCGCTAAATGTCCCTAGATGCGTAAAAATGCTCCACCTCACGGTGATTCTGTCGCCCCTTGTACTTGTGAGTGGATTCTGGGATCATAACGGAATCATCGTGGCTTCACGCTGAAACAGATTGAAAAAAATATCCCTTTATGTAATAATAACGCTCATTGCCTTTTTTTTTCAGGAGCGGATGAATGAACCCTGCTAACCCCTTTGCGTCCCTTAGGGAAGAGATGGACAAGCATGTTATCGGGCACGATGAGGTAAAAACCGCTCTTCTTCTCGGAATAATTTCAAGAGAACACATCTACATCGAAGGTCCTCCAGGCACAGCCAAGACCATGCTTTCGGAAATCGTTTCCAAAGCGGCGCAGCTTAATTTCTTTTTCTACCAGCTTCATAGAGACACCCGGCTCTCGGAACTTGTCGGAGACCTGACCATAGTAAAGGAGGAAACCGAACTCGGAGAAAGGATAAAGCAGGATATCATAAAGGGCGGAATACTGACATCTGAGATCTGCCTTTTAGACGACATATCGCGCGCGCCCGGTGAATCGCTCAACATACTTCTTAGAATACTCAACGAAAGAAAATTCTTCAGCGAATCCATTCCCCTTCTGACCGCTATAGCGACGAGCAATCCAACGGCGGACGAGTACTACAACGAACCCCTTGATCCAGCAAATCTTGACCGGTTCATTCTCCAGGTAAAGGCTCTTGGAATTTCTTACGGAAGAAAATGGGATGAGGCCAAGAAGGTCATCGAGCTTTACGCCGAAAAGCCGTTTGAAGAAAAAATACCGAAAAGGGTAAGCAAAAAACTTTTCGACAAAAGCTATAAAAAACTTGAAAAAATCCAGATTCCACCCGATGTGCAGGAAGGTCTCGCGAATTTTACGGCTGTAATGATCGAGGATTTCGGGCTTAACGAAACCAACTCCCTTATTACTGACAGGACATTTTTCGTGAAAGCGCTCAAGCTTATCCGCTCCCACGCGCTTCTAAACGAAAGAGATGTATGCTCAAGAGAAGACCTTGACGTCTTAAGATACATGACGGCCTTCCGGGTTCCTCCCGAGGTCTACGACCAAATGGACAATATTCTTCGGAATATCGTTCAGGATAAAAAAAAAAGCCAGATGACAAACTGACGCCGGACCCGGATCAGATGCCTGATTCGGAGTTCGACCAGGATTTCTCTCAGGAACCCAAAGGAGAAATTCCTGATGAGAAAGCGGACAAGGAGACCGAGAATCCGCTTGCCGAGGCCCAGAAAACCTTCTTTGACGCGCTGCGGGACCTGAAGCAGAACCTTGACAACAACCAGAGCGAAATGGCTCCCCCCGAAGGTCAGGACGTGCCAAGCGATCCCACGGGGAATCCGCAGGACAGCGGAAACACGGAAAGAGAAGACAAATCCGCGCGCGCCTACATGAGCAGCAAATCCACCAAGGCAGGAGAGGATGATGAAACGGTCATCCCGGGAAGGGGGAATTCGGAAACTGCCGAGAACATAAAACGCATCATGAGAGTGCTTGAGGGCAATTTCCAAAAAAGCATGGCCAAGAAAACCTCCCACCCTGGAGGCTCTCCCAGAAGATGGAAGCGCATGTCCTCTTTTGACGAGGTCGAGGATATAGATCCCGTAGAGGCGTTCATATGGTCACAGCACACCTCCCCCAAGTTGCCGCGGGTTCACCTTCGCGAAAAAGAGACGCTCGGAGGAGAAATAGCTATTCTCAGGGACGTAAGCACCTCGATGATGGGAGTATACAGCGAGTGGTCTTCATCCGTTGTGAAGGGAGTAATAGAGCTTGCGAGAAGAAAGAGGATGAGAATCGGCTATCTGGAATTTAACCACCGCTCAAGAAAACACACAAAAAACTCACGCTTCTTCACCAGGGATTACAGGTGGATAGAAAGTCTGGCGGAGAAAACGGACTGCTCGGGCAACACCAACTACGAGGAAGCTCTGGGAGACGCACTTAAGGAGTTCCGAGGCAGGGGGCTTAGAAACAAGCACATACTCTTTATAACCGACGGGATTCCAACTTCCGGCGATCCCAATGTAGAAGCGCAGAGGGTGCGCGCAAAGAGCATAGGCGTCTGCATACACTCCATATTCATCGGATCGAAGAACTACCCGCCAATACTTGAAATACTCTCAAAAGAAACGGTCGGAACACAGTTCATGGCGTCCAAGGGCCGGGACGACATAATACGTATAGAAAGAAAGGACCGAGCTTATCTGCAGGCGGAGCAAGAAAAGATTGCCAGATCGCAGCATGACGGCTTCGCAAAAGCGTTCAGGGGAGAACTCTAGCGCACCTGATCAAAGGTGCTCTGGACGCATAAAGTCACTGCTTTTCCTTCTTTAGAAGCCTTTTCACGGCATTCTGATGGTCCCTATATGTGCTTGAGAAAACATGGACCCCGCCTCCGTTTGAAACGAAGTAAAGATAGTCAACATCCGCCGGCTCGAGTGCCGCGCGGATTGAATCAAGACCGGGAGCCGCTATCGGACCCGGAGGGAGTCCCGAAACCACGTAGGTATTATAGGGAGAAGGGAAACTCTGATCTTTTTTCCTAATATTGCCGTCAAACTTCTCGCCAAGAGCATAGATCACCGTCGGGTCAAATTCAAGCTTCATCTCTTTGCGAAGCCGGTTGCGTATTACGGCGGATACAAGAGGCCTCTCCGGGGGAAAAGCCGTTTCTTTCTCTATTAGTGATGCAATAGTCACAATCTCCTTGATATCGGGTTGCGGACTCGCAATACCAAGCGTCGCATAAACTTCCCGAAATCTACCGAGCATTGTTTCAATTACCTTCTCCGCAGAGCAATCACGCGCAAAGAAATAAGTGTCGGGAAAAAGGAATCCTTCAAGACTCGAAACGTCCACGCCAAGTTTTTTCGTGGAATACTCACTGTTTTCCGCAACCGCGAGAAACTCTTCCCGGGAAACTATCTGCGAGGCATCGAGAATTCCGGCCATCTGCACAAGAGTAATCCCTTCGGGGAAGGTAACTCTCTTTAAGGACACTTCGCCGCGACGCAACTTTCTATGAACAGTATAAGGTGCCTCGCCGGCCGAAAACACGTATTCGCCGTGCTTAAGCTTCCTATGGGTTCCGCTTAGAAAAGCCGAGAAAAAAAGAACCTCTGCTTTTCTTACCACTCCCTCTACCTCAAGTTTCTCCGCTATAGCGGACAGGCCAAGGCCTTGCGGTATCTCGACAATTTTTGTCTCAGCTGGAAAGCCGTCTAGGAAATAAAACCAGGCAGACAAAGCCAACAGAGAGGAAACAAAAACCACAAGTCCCTTTGAGAACCGGTTAAATCTACGAGTCTCACTCATCTGGAAAGTATCACCATCTCGTTTCGATGGATTATCTCGTCGCTGTATCTGTACCCGAGCACATCCTCTATTTCAGATGATTTCTTTCCGAGGATCTTCCTCACCTCTGAAGAACCGTAGGAACAAAGTCCTCTTGATATTTCAACCTCAGAGGAGTTAAAGCAGCTCACAAGCTCTCCTATCTCGAACTCCCCCTGAACTTCCCTTATACCCGAAGGAAGAAGACTTCTGCCTTTCTTAGTAATAGCCTCGGCCGCACCCTCGTCCAGTATAAGTTTCCCTTGAGGCTTAAGCGTATAGGCAATCCAGTGTTTTTTCCCTGTGAGTCTTTCCCTTGTCGGAAGTATCACGGTTCCATACTCATGGCCGTTAAAGATGTTCAGAAGAAAATCTTTTCTTCTCCCGTTCGCGATTATAGTGGGCACCCCAAAGGCGGCGGCGGATTTTGCCGCCTGGACCTTGGTTCTCATTCCTCCGGAAGTGGTTTTGCCGAAAGTATCTCCGGCAAAGGATTCTATTCTGGAATCTATCTCCTCGATTGTGGAAAGCAGCTTGGCGTTTTCGTCTTTCGCCGGGTCCTTGTCGAAG
>JAPOYE010000046.1:0-3032 GCA_026706695.1 Candidatus Dadabacteria bacterium
CTTGGAGAATGCCGGATTGCCGTGTCAGTTGGGTTCGCGCTCGAAAACCTCAACCCAAAAAATCGCTACAGCGCAAATCCCTCGCTTGAGGCGTGATTTGTAATAATTTCACCATAGTGATACAATTTATTTTCATTATGGAATCATTGGAGATTCTTGAGAGAAAAATCAGAGAGTTTGTAGATAAAAACGCCAGAACTGCTGAAGAACACAACAGATTGCTTGAAGAGATTAAGGTGCTCAGAGAGAATGTCGCTTCGCTTGAAGCCGAAAAGGAGCGCCTCAGAACACGCGTCGACAATATGATAAGGGCAATTGAACAGCACCTTGGCGAAGAATCGGTATGAAAGACAGGATAAAAGTAGTTTTCTTTGGCAAGGAATATTCAGTCCTTACGGATGCTGAAAAGAGTTACCTTATGAAAATTGTAGAGTACCTTGAACAAAAGATTACCAAGGCAGCTGAAGACAACGCACCTGTAACTGTCCCTGCTCCCGTTTTTCTGGCTTCTCTTGAGATCGTCGATGATTTCTTCGCACTGCAGAGGGAATTTGATGAGTTCAAAAGAACCGCGGAAAGAAAAACAGAAGAACTGGTCGGACTGCTCGAATCACCCGGAAGCCAAAAAGAACCCGTCCTTATTGAAGAAAGCCCCGAAGACCCTTTCAGATCAAGAGGAAACAGCTTCTGAGACCCGCTCCGGTTCCACATACATAAACGGTTCCCGGGAAACCAGCCCGCAGGGTCCCGTCCTTGAGGAAAAAGATAGGCTGAGAAGGGATCTTCTCGAGAAAAGGAGGAATCTTCCCCAATCACTGCGCCGGGAAAAATCCGCCCTGATTCTCAAGGTTCTTCTCTCCGAGAAGGTTTTCTCCGACGCGTCAAGCGTCGCTCTCTATTTCCCCGTAAACGGCGAAGTCGACACTCGCGAAATATTCAAAAAATGCATTGATCTTGAAAAAAAGGTTTTTTTTCCGAAAACCCTAGGCTCCGATCTTGTTTTCCTGAGAACAAGGAATATTGAGGAACTTACCCCCGGGGCCTTTGCCATCCCGGAACCCCCTGCGGACGCTGAACGCGCCCGCGGCGACGGGCTTGACCTCGTACTGGTACCGGGAGTGGCTTTTGATTTCTCCGGAAACAGAATCGGGTACGGAAAAGGTTTTTACGACAGGTTTTTAAAAGATATACCCAGGCAGATGTGCTTCGGACTGGCCTACCGGTTCCAGGTGCTAGAAAACATCCCTTCGCACGAAACCGACGTTAAGACGGGTCGCATAATCACAGAAGACG
The DNA here is from genome assembly GCA_026706695.1 of Candidatus Dadabacteria bacterium. Taxonomy (NCBI): domain Bacteria; kingdom Pseudomonadati; phylum Thermodesulfobacteriota; class Candidatus Dadabacteria; species Candidatus Dadabacteria bacterium. The sequence continues at coordinate 1,294 of JAPOYE010000046.1, forward strand.
GAACCATCGACTGTCTGGAAAAAGAAGGAGACTGAAATGCAAGCACAATCAATACTGCTGTTTTTGCTGCTCTTTGGACTTGGATTTGCCGCCCATTTCATCTACAGGATGATCAGGGAGAAAAACGGGATCCGTAAAAGCCAGAGTCAGGCCCAGATCATAATCGAAAAGGCCGAGAAACAGGCGGAAGAGATAAGAAACAGGGCTGAGAACAGGGCGAAGAAGCTCGTCAAGGACAGAAATTCCCAGATGCAGAAGATGTCGAGCGAAAAACGCAGAGAGTTTTCCGCTACCGAAAAAAAGCTAAAAGCAAGGGAAGAGAAACTTGGCAAAGAATACGAGGAAATTGACAGAAAGAAGACGGAACTTGAGGAAGTACAGGCGGATCTAGAGAGCAAAGATCTGGCTCTTGAGGAGAAGCAGAGAACCCTTGATGAGAACATTGAAGAGATAAAGGGAAAAATAGAGGAGGTGTCGGGTTTTACCCGTGAGTCGGCGAAAGCCGAACTGGTAAGGCTGGTTGAGGACGATGCAAGACACGAGGCGGCGAAAAGACTCAAGCAGATAGAAGAAGAGTGCAATTCCTCCGCCGAGCGGAAGGCGAAAGACATAATATCCCTTGCCATACAGAGATATTCCGGAAGCTACACGAGCGAGAAAACAGTGTCGGTCGTCAATCTTCCGAGCGACGACGTAAAGGGAAGAATTATCGGGCGCGAAGGACGGAACATCCGCTCCATAGAGCTTCGTACCGGGGTGGATATCATTATTGACGACACGCCTGAGACGGTTGTGATTTCGTGCTTTAATCCCATCAGGCGGGAAGTGGCGAAAATTTCGCTTGAGCGGCTTATAGCAGACGGGAGAATTCACCCCGCAAGAATCGAGGAAGTGGTAACCGAGGTTGAAAAGGAAATAGAAAGGGAGATACAGAAAGAGGGGGAACAGGCTCTTTTCGATCTCGGCATAAGCGGCATGCACCCGGAACTGATAAACAAGCTTGGGATGCTTAAATACAGAACAAGCTACTCGCAGAACATACTCAATCACTCGATTGAGGTAGGATTCATCTGCGGGATGCTCGCTTCCGAGATCGGTTACAACGAGAAGCTCGCTAAAAGAGCCGGACTGCTCCACGACATAGGAAAAGCGGTTGATCACGAGGTTGAAGGCTCCCATGTGGACATAGGAGCGAACATCGTCAAAAAATACGGTGAACCCCCCAAAATTATTGACGCGCTTGAAAAAACCCATGACCCCCAACCCCAGGGAATCCTGCCGCTTCTCGTACAGGCAGCCGACGCCATCTCCGCCGCTCGTCCCGGCGCCCGTAGAGAAACGTATGAGAACTACGTGAAAAGGATCGAGAGCATAGAGGGCGTTGCGAGTTCTTTCCCGGGCGTTGAGAGATGTTATGCGATTCAGGCCGGTAGAGAGGTAAGGGTGATAGTGGAAAGCGACCAGGTGAGCGACGAGGATGGAGCTATCCTTTCCCACGAAATAGCCAAGAAGATAGAAAAAGAGGTCGTTTATCCGGGTCAGATAAAAATCATGGTCATAAGGGAAAGCAGGGCAACGGCATATGCTTCATAGAGAACATAACGGCACTTCTGCCACCGCTTTAAGGTTTATGGTATATTAGACCACCATTTAAAGAGGAAAAACCGGCGGACGGGACTTCTCAAGGAGGATAAAATGTCACCACGAAGAAACGAGGAAGCGGAGAAAACACTCGAGCG
>JAPOYE010000046.1:3042-3704 GCA_026706695.1 Candidatus Dadabacteria bacterium
TTGAGAACCAGAGCAAAATCGCCTGCGCAATAGTGTACGCCCTGTCTCATCTGAACCAGCCGCTCATCGCGGGATACCAGCGCTATTTCAACAATAACGTAATCTTGAAATACGATTCAAAAACGGTATTTGCCCACAACCCAGATCTTCCAGATTTTCTGTGCGCGTATTTCATTTTAGTGAGAAAACCGGACAAGGCCGACAAAAAGGAAATCATTGAAGACTCCAAGATATACGTCAACAATTTCCTGGAGTTTAACATGGAGATACTTTCCGGTATATCCTGCTTCGTCTTTGACATAGAAAACGGCGAGGTAATCGAAAGAGTCGACCGAGGGAGAAAGGAAAGCATGGAATCCGTCGAGTTTCTCAATATCTGAGCGTTCCGCTATTTTGTCCTTTCGATTTAAAGACCGGGAAATGAAATTGACCTTGGAACTGTCTTGAGAATTCTTGGACTAGAGGTTTTGAGCTCTGAAACTAGACATGTTTCAGCGAGTCGATAAGAGCACCAAGCGGTTTGTCGGACCCAGAGAACCTGTCCTTGAAAGTTCCTCCGTTTTCAAGCTTAAGCACACCCCTTGGGCACACGGCTGCACACACTCCGCATCCGACGCACGACGCTCTCACTATGTTTTCACCCTTCTGCGCGTAAGCCCTGA
>JAPOYE010000047.1 GCA_026706695.1 Candidatus Dadabacteria bacterium
CTTAAGGAGGAGTGTTGGGCAGGAATCAGGGAATCTTGAGGTGAAAACCCGGAGTCTGTCTGTGAAACTTGCTCCCCACCCCGGTATTACCCCCAAAATCCACTCACATGCACGGAATCACCGTGAGATAAATCCGGTCCAATATGGATTAACCCGCCGGAGTCGATTATACTAACAGTTTTCCAACCGGCCATCTTTCGAAAAAAAAGGGAACTGAACATGTCTAAAATCATGGATGGCAAAAAGGTCTCTCAAGACATTAAAGAATGGATCATCCGAAGGACCCAGGAACTTAAAGACCGCGCGGGAGTAGTGCCCGGTCTTGCTTCTATTCTGGTCGGCGACGATCCCGCGTCCGAAATATACGTGAGGAACAAGAGAAGGGCGTGCGGAAGATGTGGAATGCTTTCAGAAGAATACAATCTTCCGGAGGAAACCTCAGAACAGGAGCTTCTTTCGCTGATCGAGCGCCTCAACTCGGATGAAAAGATTCACGGCATACTGGTACAGCTCCCCCTTCCGGTCCATATGAATCCGGCAAAAGTGATAAGAACGGTGTCTCCTGACAAAGATGTCGACGGGTTTCATCCCGAGAACATCGGAAAACTGTTCCAGGAAAACCCTAGCGCCATCTCCTGCACCCCGTACGGAATAGAAAAAATTCTCGATTACTACGGCATAGAGATATTGGGCAAGCACGTAGTGGTCGTTGGAAAAAGCAACATAGTTGGAAAACCCGCGGCGGCCTTGATGCTTAACAGGGACGCCACCGTCACCATAGCCCATATCGAAACTCGAAACCTCTCGTCTATAACCACCATGGCGGACATACTGATAGTCGCAATAGGGGATCCGCAGTTCATAAAAAAGGAGATGATAAAGGACGGAGCGGTTTTAATCGATGTCGGAATCAACAGGAACGAGAGCGGAAAGATCGTCGGCGACATTGACTTTGAGGACGTAAAGGAAAAGGCCTCTTACATAACCCCCGTTCCCGGCGGGGTGGGTCCGATGACCATAACCATGCTCCTTTGGAACACGCTTGAGGCGGCGGAGATATTCGTGCTGGGCGAGTAGCCCCAAACCTGGGTCAGAGAAGCACCTCGGGGCCATCGGTTTTCGAAATCGCCTGCGAATCCCCGAGGCCGGAACAGATATCCCTTACCGCCATGTTCTTTGCGGGATGCCAGGCGGCCGGGTCTATCTCGAGGAGAGGCTCCAGGACAAATCTTCTTTCGTGCGCCCTCGGGTGAGGAATTACCAAGGAATCCGTGCTTATTACAAGGTCTCCGTAGAAGATTATGTCAAGATCTATCACTCTGGGTCCCCATCTCTTCGTCTTTTTTCTCCCGATCTCCTTTTCGATTGTCTTGAGGTAATCAAGAAGTTCAAAAGGGGAGAGTTCCGTTTCCGCCTTAACGACAGCGTTTGTGAATTTCGGCTGATCCTGCGGTCCCACGGGATCCGATTCGTAAAGGGAGGACACTGCCACCACGCGCGCGCGCTTTTCTATGCTCCTAAGCGCGCGGGTGAAATTCTCGCGCACGGGGCCGAGATTGGCTCCGACCCCTATGAAAACGATGTTCGGCGAAGCTTCGGGTTCGCTCAATGGAATACTCCCCCCGGTTAATATATAATGAGAAAATATATGGCACTTTTAACCGAAAAAGAAATTTCTTCCGCGCTCGAGGGCCTTCAGGGCTGGCAGAGGAAGGGAGAAGAAATAGAAAAGACGTTCGTTCTCAGAAATTTCGTCGATTCCATGGGTTTTGTGAACAAGGTCGCGCTTCTTTCAGAAAGGGCAGACCACCACCCCGACATCCTCATACGGTGGAACAAGGTTTCCATCACCCTTTCAACCCACAGCGAAGGCGGAATCACGGAAAAAGACCTGAGTCTGGCGGGGGAAATAGAAAAGGCGCTCTGACGCGAGTTCCACGCGCCGTCCGGGAAAGCTAGTCCGCATCCCTTATTTCGTAATCGTCCTCTCCGAGGGTAATGGTATCCCCTCCAGGTCCGCCCACGCGGGGATCGGTTTTTCTGCCCCTGCCCGGAAACAGCTTCCTCAAAAGCGAGGCTCCTGCTCCGAGAACTCCTAGCGCAACCAGAGCCAGAACGCCGAAAAACGCGAAAAGGCAGACGGCCACGACCACGAAAAGTGCAATGAAGGGAAGAGAGAAAAACGGAACTCTTCCCCTGCGAATGTAGATTTTTCCAGCCATTAAGACACCTTATTCAATATTATCACCGACCGCAGCACCTTTTGTATTTCTTGCCGCTGCCACAGGGACACGGGTCGTTCCGACCAACCTTCTTCTGCGTTCTCCTGACCGGGGTCTTGGCCTTTTCTTCAGCCCCTTCTCCCCGCCCGAGCACCATTTTCTTCTCCTCAAGCTCCCTTCTTCTCTCAAGTTCCTCGATCTGCTCTTCGCTCGCGGGCTGTATCCTGAAAAGATTGGAGCAGACGTCCATCCTGAACTTGTCCATCATGAGGGCAAACATGTCGAAGCCCTCTTTCGTGTATTCCCGAAGGGGGTCTTTCTGCGCATATCCCCTGAGTCCCACCCCTTCCCTCAGGTGATCCATGTTAAGAAGATGATCCTTCCAGAGATAGTCTATGTGCTGAAGCATGACGTAGCGTTCGACCTGCGAGAGGTTTTCAGAACCTATCCTCTCCTCTTTTTCCCGGTACGCGGCGGTCAGTTTTCCGGTGACTTCTTCCGTTATGACTTCGCCGTCCGCCTTGCCGGAGGCTTCTATCTCGATCTCCGTTCCGAAAATCCTCCCGATAACTTCGCAGAGCTCGGAGAAATCAGATTCCGGGCGGTCATCCCGCCCCGCCAGGTAACTGCCCACGGATTCCCGAACGATGTCTTCTGAAGACGTAAAAAGCATCTCTCTCAGGCTCTCGCCGCCCTCGAGAATTTCGCGGCGCTGCCTGTAGACGACGTCTCTTTGCGTGTTGAGAACATCGTCGTATCTCAGGAGATGCTTGCGGATGTCAAAATTCCTTCCCTCGACCTTTTTCTGGGCGTTCTCAATCGACTTGCTTATCATCGAGTGCTCAATCGGCTCTCCTTCCTCCCACCCGAGCTTGTCCATGACACCCGTTATCCTCTCCGAGGCGAAAATGCGCATCAGGTCGTCTTCAAGGGAAACATAGAATCTTGAAGATCCGTCATCTCCCTGTCTTCCCGCCCTTCCCCTAAACTGGTTGTCTATCCTCCTCGCCTCGTGTCTTTCGACCGAAAGGATATGAAGCCCGCCGAGTTCCTTAACTTTCTCCTTTTCAGAATCGCAGATCGATTTCGCCTCGAAAAGCGCTTCCTCGTGCTGCTTTGGATCTGCTTCCTCGGGCTGGACCCTGAACTCTTTCCTGAGAATATCCATTGCAAGGAACTCGGGGTTTCCGCCGAGCAGTATGTCAGTTCCCCTCCCCGCCATGTTGGTCGCTATGGTTATGGCTCCTATCCTGCCCGCCTGGGCGACAATCTCGGCCTCTTTCCCATGCTGCTTGGCGTTAAGCACGTTGTGGCTAAGACCCATCTTCTCAAGGTAGGCGCCCAGTTTTTCCGACTGCTCGATCGATGATGTGCCGACAAGCACCGGCCGGCCGGCGGAATTCATTTCCTTTATCTCAGCGCACGCGGCGTTGAACTTCTCGCGCTCGGTCCTGTAGACAACATCTTCGTAATCCTTCCTTATAAGCGGCTTGTGGGTCGGTATCACGGTGACGTCAAGATCGTATATGTGGCTGAACTCAAACGCTTCCGTGTCGGCGGTACCCGTCATACCGGCAAGCTTTCTGTACATCCTGAAATAGTTCTGGATCGTTATGGTGGCCATCGTTTGGTTCTCGCTTTCGATTTCCACCCCTTCCTTGGCCTCAACCGCCTGGTGAAGCCCGTCGCTCCATCTGCGCCCCGGCATGAGCCTCCCCGTGAACTCGTCGACTATCACAACCTTCCCGTCCTGCATCATGTAGTCGACGTCGAGGCTGAAAAGAGCATTGGCGCGAAGCGACTGGTTAACGTGGTGGAGAACCTTGAGGTTGACAGGGTCGTAGAGATTCGGGACGTCGAGCGCCCTCTCCGTCTTGGAAACCCCCTCCTCGGTAAGATCCACCTGCCTTGTTTTCTCGTCCACCGTGAAATCGGTCTTCCCGGAAAGCGTCTTCACCACCTTGTCCACCTTGTAGTAAAGATCGGTCGAGTCCTCCGAAGGTCCCGAGATTATAAGCGGGGTTCTCGCCTCGTCTATGAGAATGCTGTCGACCTCGTCCACTATGGCGAAATTGTGGCCGCGCTGAACGTAGCTCTCAAGGGAGAACTTCATGTTGTCGCGCAAGTAGTCGAAACCGAACTCGTTGTTGGTTCCGTAGGTAACGTCCGCCTGATAGGAATCCTGCCTGGTTGAAGGCTCGAGGCAGGTCTTGAAGGAATTTATGATGTCGAGGTTTTTTTCGGGAAGAACGTCGTTTGCCAGATACTCGTTTGGCCACGCGGTCAGGTTTTTCTCTACCGACTCTTCGGCCCGCTTGGGATCCTCCCAGGCAAGCACGTAGGAGGCATCGTGATTTATAACTCCCACCTTCATGTCCAGGACCATAAAAATCGGCGACATCCAGGTGGCATCCCTGGCGGCCAGGTAATCGTTTACGGTGATAAGGTGGGAGCCGAGCCCGGTGAGGGCGTTTAGGTAAAGGGGCAGGACGGCGACCAGCGTTTTTCCTTCCCCGGTTCTCATCTCGGCTATTCTGCCTCTGTGAAGAACCATCCCCCCTATCATCTGAACGTCGAAATGCCTCATGGCTATCGTTCTTCTCGACGCTTCCCTCACGGCGGCGAACGCCTCCGGCAGTATATCCTCAAGAGCCCTCTCCATCTCAGCGAAATACTTCTCGTCGGACGGGCTTCCGTTTGTGCCGAGACGGGAGTGTATCAGTTCCCGGAATTGCGAGGTCTTTGCGCGAAGTTCCGCCGTGGGAACCTTAACCAGCGTTTCTTCAAGGTCGTTTATCCTTTCTGCCAGAACGCCGAGCTTCTTCACCTCTCTTTCGTTCTGCGAGCCGACTATCTTTTTCAGGACGTAAGAAATCATGCGCCGAAGCGGTCTCCTTTAGCTAACGGTTCCCGGAACGTCCGGGAACAGCTCTCCTAAAACAGTCTAATAATCCGTGGGAAATAGACAAGGAATTTCTGGCTTCAGGCGTCAAGCTTCACGCTTACGACCCTCGAAGCGGCGGTACCGTCCGCGGTTATTCCTATAAGCGCGTCGGCCTCGTGCATGGTTTTTCTGTTATGCGTGATGACGGCCACCTGGGAATGGGCCGCTATCTCGCTCAGGATCTTGTTGAATCTCACCGTGTTCACTTCGTCAAGCGCGGCGTCTATTTCATCTAGGAACACAAAGGGAACGGGCTTTACCAGGCATGCGGAGATTATGACCGCTATGGCCGAAAGTGCCTTTTCCCCTCCCGAGAGCAGGTTTATCGGCTGGAAGCGCTTTCCTCCGGGCCTGATCATGACCTCCACTCCGGTTTCAAGCAGGTTTCTGGGATCCGTAAGCTCAAGGCGAGCCTCTCCGTTTTCGAAAAGCTTGCAGAAGGTTTCGCTGAATTTCCCGTTTACGGTCTCAAACGCCTCCCGGAACCTTGAAACTGACTCCCTGTCAAGCTTCCTTATAGCGCCTTCGAGGTAATCAAGCGCCCGGGCGAGGTCGTCGGTCTGGCGCTGGAGAAACCCGTTTCTCTCTTCAAGCTGCTCGTATTCCTCGGGCGCGAGCAGGTTCACGGGACCGAAATTCTCTACGCGCCGCCGAAGCGTCTTAAGTTCCCTCTCCGCATCGGGTATCGAAACATGGGAGAGATTCGGGCTTTGCGAGACATCGGGCGTAGCATCGCCGAATGTCTCCGCGTACCGTTCGCTCAGATACTCAAACTCATCCTCCGCACGCTCAAGCTGCGCCTGGGCCGAGGCAAGCCGCTCTCTTCGCGAGGAAAGTTCTTGTGATGCGGCCTCGAATTCCTCTTCGCTTCTGCGGAGATCCTCCGCGTAGTGCGACACCCTTTCCCTGAGTTCCCCGAAGGACTCTTCTCTTAAGCCTAGGTCGCTGCAGATCTTCTCAAACTCCTCTTCCGCCTGGCGTCTCGACAGGGCAAGCGCTTCGCTCTCCTGTTTTTTAAGTTCCCCATCCTTTGTTCTAAGGGAAAGCTTCTCGTTTATGACCGCCTTTATTCTCTCGGCTTCCGATATCTCGTGCTCAAGGGCCTTTTCCCTTTCAAGAACCCCGGCGTTCTCTATCCTGAGTTTCGTTACTTTCTCCTGAAGAGCTTTTTCCTCCTCGGCAAACCCGAGAGCCCGTTTTTCGATTTCCCCGTATTTTGATTCAAGGGCGCTTCTTTGGCCGTCAAGCTGCTCTATAAGCGACTCCATCTCCTCGACGGTGCGGTTTTTGCTCCCCAGCTTGCGCTCAAGCTCGTCGCGCTGCACCTCAAGGTTCCCGATTCTCGTCCCCATCTCTTCTATCCTGGTCTCCGCGTTCGAGCGGTCCTTTGCGTTCTCAACCGAGCTTATCTCGCAGCGCCGAAGAAGTTCCTCTACCTGCCCCCGGCGGCTCTCAAGCGCATCCATCTCCTCTCTAAGCGTCCTGCAGACAGATTCCAGTTTCTCTATGTCGGCCAAAAGGGTCTGTGTCTGCCCCTCAAGCTCCTCGATTTCCCTTTTTCTCTCAAACACCCCTGCCAGGGATTTTCCGCCCGTCACGGCCCCTTGGGAATCGACGTAGTCTCCCTCGAGGGTGGCGAAGCACGCGCCGTTTCCCGTCCGGTCCTTAAGCCTGATGGCTTCCCGCAGATCGGAAGTGACGTAAACTTCCTGCAGCATCGAGTCAACAAGGCTTTTCTCTATCACTTTCACGTCAAGGAGGCTGTTAAGGGAGGTCGCATCCGGCTTGCCGTTTCCGCTGGCCCTGCCGTTTCCGTTTGCCGAGCCGTTTGCCGCGAACCGTTCGGTTGCCGGTATGAAGGTTCCCCTTCCCGCGTCAAACTCCCTTAGGAGCTCGACCGCGGCGACCGCCTCCGTGCTCCCTTCGACCACTATCCAGTTGAGTTTTTCCCCGAAGGCCGCCTCGACCGCTCTTTCGTAGTTTCTCGGGACGGAAACGAAATCGGAAACAACCCCCAGCACGCCCCTCTGCTTGCGCTCGAGCACGAACTTGCGCGTGGCGTCAGGAAGCCATTCGTAGTTGCTCTGTATTTTGTTAAGGGCCTCCACCCTGGAGACGCAGTCTTTTTTCCTGCCTTCAAGACCCCTCAGTTCGCCGAGTTTTTTCTCATGCTCAACCCTGAGATCGTAAAGACGCGAATCGATTTCTTCTTTTTCTTTGGTGGCCGAGGTAAATTCGTCTTTTATTTCCCCTTCCCGGCGGCGGAGCGAAGCAAGTCTTTTCTCGCACTCGAGTTTTTCAAGTCCCAAGGCGGAAACCTCCCCCTCAAGCACCTCTTTTTTCTCCTCAAGCTCCTCAAGCTCCTTTGAGAAAGCACCTATCGTGCTTCCAAGCGAGCTTCTTCTGGTCATCACGTCAGAGACCAGGTCTGCAGTTTCCTCAAGTTCCTTTTTGTTCTGTTCCCATTCGCTTTTTAAGGTCACAAGGTTCTGTTCCTCGCGCGAAATCTCCTCTGAAGCGGAAAGACGCGTGGTTTTAAGTTCTTCTGACTGGAGCCCGGCGCGGCTGCTTCTCTCCTCCATCTCCGAAACTTCGCGCCCGAGGCTCTCTATCTCGGCTTCAATGTTCGTTACGTAGCTTGAAATCCCGGCGATCTCCCGTTCGATCGAGGCCCTGCGGTACTCGTTTTCCCTTTTCTGCGCCCGAAGCTCGTAGATCTCCTTCTCAAGGGACCCCAGATCCTGGCCCGAAACGGAATTTTTCTCCTTCGCCTCTTGAAGCAGCCCGCGCTTTTGCTCAAGCTCGGCATCTGCCGAGCGGACGAACTGTTCCGCCCCGAGCTTTTTCTCAAGAAGCGCTTCCTTGCGCTGCTGCGAGCCTGAGAGCTTGGCCGAGAGAACATCAAATTCAAGCGAGCGGGCCCGCCCGGTGAGCTCCTCGTACTCTCTGGCGCGCTTTGCCTGAAGCGCCACGGACTCAATACGGTCCGAAACCTCGCGCTTCATATCAAGGACGCGGGAGAGGTTCTCCCTGGTCGACTCTATCCTGCTTCTGGTTTCCTTTCTTCTGAGCTTGTACTTCTCGGTCCCCGCGACTTCCTCTATGAACTTTCTTTTCTCATCGGGCTTCGAAAGTATGAAGGATTCGACCTGGCCCTGTTCGACAATCGAATAGGCCCTCGCACCCATTCCGGTGTCAAGAAGCATCTCGGTTATGTCCTTGAGGCGGCACTTGACCCCGTTTATGCTGTATTCGCTCTCTCCCGAGCGGTAAAGTTTCCTCCGGATTCTGACTTCCTCAAAACCGAAGCCCTCGACCTCCTCAAGGACCAGGGACACGTCGGCCATGCCCAGGGGCTTGAGCTCGGCGCTCCCGTTGGAGATAACGTCTTCCATGCCCCCCGCGCGCAGCTGTCTCGGGTTGTGTTCGCCGATTACCCACCTGATGGCGTCGAGAATGTTGGATTTTCCGCAGCCGTTGGGACCGACTATCGCGGTTATACCCTCGGAGAAGTCTATTCTCGTCTTCAGGTAAAAAGATTTAAAACCTGCTATTTCAAGTGCTTTAATTCTCATGGGAGAATCGCGGCCCGGCATCGCTGCGTTCACGCGCGCCGCCGCCCGTTTCACGCAAAATCCTCGCCGTAACCGGGAAAGTTAAAGCTCCCGCATGCGTATTATAGAAGCCCTGACAGGGCCAGAATCCTGAAGAAAGCTGCCGGGATAATGCTTTCGGCAGTACGTGAAAAAGATTCCTTATCGATCAAGGCCTTCCGGTCAATATGAATTATACCACAATATCTAGAGGATTTACAACTTCCCGGTCGGGAAATCACCCTCCTTGGGAAAGAAGGTTCTTGTTGGGTGAGATCTTGGAGCTTTCTCTGAGGTTCTCAAGCAGGCGTTCAACCACAAGCATCTTTCGCAACGAGACCTCCTGGCGCCTAAGAGAATCCCTCTCGTTCCCGAAGTACCCGCTGTCGGCGGGCTTTGTCTTCGCAAGCGACACTATGTAGAAAGTCTCCCCCGACTTGTAAACACGATTGGGGGTAGGACGGTTGCTTCTCAGCCCGAAGACATCTGAAATGAAATCCCCCGATTCGACGTCCAGAGGATCCTCGGACCTTGAGAAAAAACCGGTGCGCTCCACCGAAAGACCCATGGACTTGGCCACCCCGGAGAAACCTTTGCCCGAGGCGGTTATTTTCGCGAGACTGTTCCCAGCGGATTCCCTGGCCCGATCGACGCCCTTTTCCCTTTTTAGGGCCTCGACAATCTCCCCGCGCGCGGACTCAATTCCCGACCGCTTTGAGGATTGAACCCGGGTTATCTCGAAAAACCAGGTGAAATCCCGAAGCACCACGTTTGAAAGCCTTTTTTTCTTTACCGAAAAGGCCTCTCTTCTTATGGCGCCGGGGATGTCTCCGCCCGCGCCTCCGAGAGTAAACTCCGCGGTTTCTTTCACCTCAAGCGAGCTTTTTTCGGAAAGAAGGTCTGAAAAGGAACGTCTTTTCCGGAGAAACTCCTCAAGGAACTGGTTGTAGAGAAGCTTTGATTTGCCCTCTACAAGCTGCTTTTTTATCTCCCCCTTTACGTCGTCAAATGGTTTCGGGGTCCCTTTGGAAAGAAATTCCTCCGGGTAAGTAGTGTAGTAGGCCTCGATTTCCTCGTCGGAAACCTCGGCATCCTCGGTGAAATCCCCGGGAGTGAGCTTTACGTAGCGCGCCGCGCGTTTCTCCGGCTCCCAGAAAAGATCGGTGTTTTTTCTGTAATACCGGGCGATCTCCTCTTCGCTCGGTTTCTGGCCCTCAAGGTAATCCCGGGCCGCAAACGAGACGTAGTGAAGATCGATTTTCTCCTCGCGCGTCCTGTAGATGCTCAAAAGCTCCTCGTCGCTTGCCGTTACGGAACTGTCAAGAACTGAAACGAGCTTCTCCACAAGGAGATCTTCCCTGTAGGAATCCTCGAAATCCTTCACGGTGCGGTTAAGCCCCCTTGAAATAAAGTCCCGGTAGCGTTCAAACCCCACGAAAGCGCCGTCCACCTGGAACCCCGGATCGTTTCTTATTGCGTCTGAAAGCTCCTCCTGGCTTACCCTGATCCCCAGTTCTTCGGCCTTCTGGGCGAGAAGCTTCTTGTTGACCAGCGAGTCGATCACGGAAAAATTCACGTATTCGAAAAGCTCGTCCGAGATCTCCTGGTCGCTGCGGCGCAGGCGGTCAAGCATCGAGTCCCTGAGATTATAGAACTCCGCGAGGGAAACCTTGTCCCCGTTTACCTCTACCGCAGCTCCGCCGCTTGGGCCTCTACCCCCTATACTTATTCCTCCCACGTATCCGAAGCCGATAACGAAGGTAAGGGCGAGCAGCAGAAGCAGGGCCTTGGTGAGAAGGCCTTGCCTGTTTTTTATGATATCGAATGCCAACGGGGTTTTCCTTGAAAAGACGAACTAAACTCTATATGAGCCGGTATCAACTTTCAAGCCGTCGCAGCGGGCCGCGCGGTCCCCGGCTTGACACGGATAAGGGGCTCAAATAGCTTACAGGTGAAATATCCGGGAGCACGGAGAAACTCAGATGATAACGGCACTTGGCGGCGGAAGCGGAGCCGCGAAATTCCTCAAGGGACTCACGGGGATAATTCCCCTGTCGGAACTTACCGTAATAGTGAACACCGCGGATGACATGGACCTTTACGGAATGAGGGTCTCTCCGGACATAGACACCATAATCTACAGGCTCTCGGGAAGCATAGACGAAAAAAAAGGGTGGGGGCTCCGCGGCGACACGTTCGAGTTTCTGGGCGCCGCCGCGAGGTTCGGTTTTCCGACATGGTTCGGGCTCGGGGACAGGGATCTCGCCACTCACCTGTTCAGAAAAGCCGTCACCGACGGGGGCGGGACCCTCAGCGAATCCACTTCAAAGATAGCGCAGCGCTTCGGCCTCGGGGAAATGCGCATACTGCCAATGAGCGATGACAGGGTCGAGACATGGATAGAGACGGACGCGGGCGAAATGCACTTCCAGGAATACTACATAAAGCACGCGATGCGCCCCGAGGTTCGCGGGGTCAAGATAAAGGGCGCACGCGAGGCTTCCGCGGCCCCGCTGGTTCTTGACTCGATAGACGGCGCCGACCTGGTGATCATATGCCCGAGCAACCCCATAATCAGCATAGGGCCCATACTCGAGATAAAGGAAGTTAGAGAAAGGCTAGTCGGCGCGCCGGGACTCAAGGTCGCCGTGAGTCCCCTTATGCGCGGAAAACCCCTTAAGGGTCCGGCGGACAAACTCATGAGGGGGCTTGGAATGGAAGCTTCTTCGACTCAGGTGGCCAGGCTTTACGCCGATTTTCTGGACGTGCTCGTGATTGACCGCTCGGATGCGGGAGAGGCGGCCGCCATAGAAGCTCTCGGGGTAAGCGTTTTAGTGACGGACACCGTAATCCCCGACGAGCAAAGCTCGATGCGTCTTTCGCAGGAAATTCTTAATTTTACAGAATCTTTGGGACAGCGGCGCGCTTCACCCTAGGGAGCGATCAGGAATCCTCCTTTTCTTCTCTCCACTGCTCATAATGTATTATGCCGTAGAAAAAGAACTGGGGTATACCCTTTACTTCCGGTGAATCGCAACTCGTCCGGAGCCTTGCTCCGTGGTTCATGACCACCGTGTTTATGCCATAAACCGTGGTGTCCCCCTCCACTCCGAACTCAACCGATGTATAGTCCTCCTGATCCTTCTCGAATTGCCACCTTATATCGTAAATGCCGAGTTTTTCTATCTCCTTCCTCAAGAAATAGTCGGAAACCTGCGAAGTCTGGGAATAACACGACCTTCCCCTGAAGCAGTCAAGAAATATCTCGCCGCGAAGGTGAGAGGAAACCACATCATCGAGATTTCCGCCGTTTACCCTCCCGTAATATATCCCCTCGGGAAGCATGATCATGTTGGCGGCGAAGCGGTGGCCCCCTACATGGCTGGTTCTCCACGCGGAAATCCCCTCTTTTTTTAGAAGTTCCTTGTAAACCCCCGATCCCGCGACCGCACAGCATCCGTCGTGGGCTCCGTGGGTGCAGACCAGAGCGAGCCTCTCTTCGCAGGAGAATTTTTCTATCTCCCCGGTGCTGACAAGCTCGGGGAGATCTATCGAGAGGAGGTCTTCGTATGTTTCTATTTCGAATCTGTAGAGTTTCGGGGAGAATTCAGAAGAGTGGGCGTAGTAAAAAGCAAGGTTTCCCTTGCTTGGCCCCGGCCCCCCTATCAGCTGAATCCTGGATTCCTCAAAAGACGAGAGAAAGCCTCCAAGATGCTCCTTTACCTCCTCCGGCACCGCGCTTTCCGGAAAAGCATCCCTTTTCCATACCCCGGAGTACTCAAGCAAAAACCAGTTTTTCACCTCAAGAGCGGTTCCGTAGAGATGTTCTCCGCTTTGGGAAGACATCTGGGAACATGTAAGTGTTTTTTCGTCGGTCATCTCATCCTCCTTGGCCCTGCCCGGCGTTTTTTGCCCTAAGCACCGTCAGGAATTCCCCCTTCGGCACCAGATAGAAGAACTTTCCCCAGTTTTTCATCACACCCGCGTGCCGGGAGGCATCTTTTCCCTCCCCCCAGAAAAGGTCGACGCGCCGGGCCCCTTTTATGGCTCCCCCGCTGTCGTGGTTAACGACAAAGCGGGAAACCGGTTCCCACTGCGACGGCTCGACTGAAGAGGAAGTTTCGAAGACCGGTCTCTCAAACTCCATGAACGCCAGAGCTCCCCTGGGGAAAAAAACCTTGTCGGTCGCTATGGTCCTGCCGTCGACGACTTCCGTTCCGAAAGAGGTTTCGGGTTTCCCCGGAAGTCCGCGGAAGAAAATGTAACTCGGGTTTTTGTAAAGGATATTCATCCTCTCCGCGTAGGAGAGGGATCTCAGGTGGCTTTCTATGGCCCAGAGGCTCATTTTTTCCTTCGGAATCCACTCGAAGAGAAATTTCCCTATTGCCACGTAATCGTGTCCGTTCTGGGCGGCGTAGCCCACGACCCGCTCCTCTCCGTCCGCGAACCTTATTTTACCCGAGCCCTGAATCTGAAGAAAAAACGCGTCAACAGGGTCTACCCACGCGATCTCAAGCCTTTTCCCCCGGAGCTTTCCCCCGGAGTCTATTTCGCTTCGCGAGTAATAGGGAACCAGTTCGGACGTCCTGCCGGGACCTCCGGGGGCAACCCTGCCGTAGAGGGACTGAAGCTTTTCCCAGGCGATCTTGTCCTCCTCAAGAAACGAAAGTCTCTCGAACCGCTCGACGAACCTGTCTATCCTCAAGCGCACCAGGTCGTCGGGAATCCCATAGAGCGGCTGGGTGTGCTGAAGTGTCCTGGTTCGGGAAGCGGAGAGCACCGGAGAAAAGTAAGAGGTTATAAAAACCTTGCCCCAGGGTTTTCCCGGAAAGCCGTAGAAATCGAAATTTTCCCTTACGTCCTTTATGAAATCATCCTTGGTAACGCCCGCCTCAAGCTTGGCGAGAAGATAACCGAGTGCAAGTGCGTAGTCTCCCGCGGAGACGGTTTTTTGTCCGAAAACGAGTTGGGAGTCCTTTTTCTGCGAAAGTTTCTCGACGCTTGCGCCGATGGATTCCTTCAGTCCCTCGGGGAAAAGGTCGTCGTCCATCTCGGGAAATGCGGGAACCGCCCGCATGGACTCGGGGCCCGGAATCTCCGGAGGTCTCTCGCAGGAAAGGTAGAGAAAGAGCAGGAAAACGGCTGACAGGACAGCTGCGGTTCTTTGGTTCATTTAAACCTGTTGGTTCTCTAAAGGAAAAATATACGACGCGAAACGCCCGCTAATCAGGATAAATTTATACCTTGTTACATGCGGCTTACGCAAAAATTCTGCGTCTCCGTTCTCTGCCGGGACGGATATTTTTCTGAAAAGACAGGGTAAAATAAAAATTTCGGGACAGTCTGGCCGCAGCAACCTGCGGTTTTTTGCAGTCAAGAAACGGAAAAAATGAAGCGGAAATTCCTTGGCATAGATATAGGGGGAACCAATATCAGGGGGAAAGTCATCTCCGAGGAGGGAGGCACGCTCGGCGAGAGAAAAACCCTCTCGGACGCCCACATGGGCATCTCCCGGCTCATGGAGAACCTGGCCGACTTCATAGAAGGATTTGCCGGGGAAGGGCTATCCGCAATCGGGATAGGAGTACCGGGGACCGTTGACCGCGCAAGCGGCACTCTTGTCCAGGCCCCGAACATAGCAAACACCAGGGATTTCCCGTTTACAGAAGTCCTTTCGGAGAAAATCGGAACCGCAACCCCCGTTTTTATACAAAACGACGCTTCCTGCGCGGCTCTCGGTGAATACCGGGCGGGGGCGGGCAGAGGATCAGGCTCGATGGTAATGATAACCTTGGGAACAGGGTTCGGGGGCGGAATAATCCTCGACGGCAAGCTCTGGCCGGGGGAAGACGGCTTCGCCGGAGAGGTGGGGCATATAACGATTAACCCGTCGGGACCCATTTGTGGCTGCGGCGCGAGGGGCTGCATTGAAACCTACGTTTCTCAGGTAGCGATAAAGAGAGTCGTCCGCGAGCACCCGGAACTCCGCGAAAGGCTCGCCGGTACCGAAGAATCAGCCCTCCCCGAGCGCCTGGCGGAGCTTGCGCGCGAAAAAGACCAAGCGGCCATCTCGGTATGGAACGATTTCGGGGCGAACCTGGGGGTGGGAATATCAATTCTCGTAAACATCCTCGACGTAAAGACGGTGGTAGTGGGCGGGGGGCTTTCGGGGGCCTGGGAACTTTTTATCGGGAAAGCCCTCGAGGAAGCCGAAAGAAGGTGTCTTGGGGGAGCCCAAAGGGGACTTCAGGTAAAAAGAGCGGCCCTGGGAGACGATGCGGGGGTGCTGGGAGCGTGTTACGTGGCCGAAACCGGGCTCGGGGAGAGATCCTAGGAGGCCCGGAGACTTTTCGCAAGGTCAAGCAGCTTCTGCGAAGAACCGCGAATCCTTATCCTGAGCCACGGACCCTTGGTTTCATCCGCTTTGAACCTGTTATCCATTCTTAAACCGCCCACCCAGACTATTCCATCGCGGGTTTCGAAAACCGGCACTTTTTTTCTAAGAAATCTAGGTATTTTCTCGTCAATGAAGAAATCCTTGAGCTTCTTGGCTCCCTTCATTCCGAGCGGAACGAACCTGTCTCCTTCGGAAAAGCTCCTGAGCGTTACGGGAAAACCGACTTTTTCGGGCGCGAAGTGCCCGACATCGGCCGCGCCCCAGAGGGAGGCGTCATCCGTAAGCTCAACAGTGACCTCAAGATCCCGGGAGATCCTGTGGGTACCGTGGTTTTTTATCTCGGTTTGCGGGAACTCGCGAAATTTCTCCTCGCGCGTGAAAAAGAAAACCCCGTGCCCCGCGTGAAAAACGACTCCGCCGGGAAGGTTTACCTCAGCAGAGGGCTCCCCGGAGCCAAGCACTTCGTCAATCGCGAAAAGATGCTTGGCGGAAACCGAGTTCAGGTCCCCCTTTACGGCCAGAATCGATTTTCTCATTACCGAGAACCTGATCGCCGGGGGCTCGCGAAGAAGTTTTTCCGTGTCTCCGAGCACGCCTCCTGCCACAACGCGGGCAATCTCCCGAAATCTTTTCTCGCCTTCGGCCGAAATGAAATCCGCTTCCGCGGCGCAGACCGCCGCCACACGGGAGAGAACCTGCTCGACGGCCGGATTATAGCTCTCAAGCAGGGGAATAAGTTCGCTCCTTACCCTGTTTCTCAAAAATTCGTCCGAACTGTTGGTAGAATCCTCCCTCCAGGGCTCTCCTTTTGACTGGAGGTACTCGATGACTTCATGCTTGGTGACGTTTATGAGCGGGCGTATTATGTTGCCGACCGAGGGTCTTATCCCGGCAAGCCCTCGGGAACCGCTTCCCCTTATGAGCCTCATTATGACCGTCTCCGCCTGATCGTTAAGCGTGTGCGCCGTGGCGATCCTCTGGGCAGAATATTTCGTCAGAACATCGTTGAAAAAGCCGTAGCGAAGCTCCCTGGCGGCGTCCTCGAGTGAAAGTCCGTGTTTTTTTCTGAAGCCCTCCGCGTCTACCCGCACGCATTCAAACGGAAAGCCGAGCCGCTTGGCCGCTTCCCTGACGAACTCGGCGTCTTCATCCGACTCGGCGCCCCTTAGCCCGTGATTGACGTGGGAAACGATCACATTTGTGCCCGGATAAAACTCCCGCAGGTCCCAAAGGGCAAAGAGAAGCGCCATGGAGTCTGACCCCCCGGACACTCCCGCGACGATCACGTCCCCGGGAGCGATCATTCCGAAGGAATCAACCGTTTTTCTTATCTTGGCCAGAAACATCGGAGTCGCTTTGAGAAATCCCGGCGGAAACTATGAGCCGAAACGCGTCTTCCACGGAAATATCCAGCTCCTGCAGGTCCTCTTCCGGAACCATAATGTAAATGCCGCTTGTCGGATTCGGCGTCGTGGGGACAAACAGGCTGACAAGATTATGGTCCGTCACGTTATGGTTCCTCCTGGCCTCCGTAACTCCCGTTACGAAAGCTATGGCATGAATCCCTTTTCTCGGGTACTCGACCAGCACGACCCTACTCATGCTCTGCATCTGGGAGGTGAAAAAAAGCGTCTGCACGACCTGCTTCACGCTCACGTAGAAAGTTCTCGCAAGCGGAATCTTCGAGATAAGAGACTCGCCGAACAGAATCATCCTCCTGCCAACGAAGTTCCTGGTCACAGCCCCCAGGAAAATGATCAGCAGTAGCGTGGCAAGGATCCCTATGACAAAAGAGATTCCCTGAAACACGTAGGGCGGAACATCTATGAAGTGGCGGAGTATCCCGGCAGGGCCGGTGCTGAAAAAGAAAAGCATCCACTTTATCAGCTTGTAGAGGACGAAAATGGTCACCCCGAAAGGGACGATAATCAGGATGCCGGCAATGAAGCTCTGCTTGAAAAAAGAAGATTGAGGAGGTTTTGAGTCTGGTATTTTAATCCCCCCGTTTCTGGTCAATCTTTTTCCTGAGAAACCTGCTGGGTTTGAAAACAACTGTCAGACGGGAAGGTATGTCTACTTCCTCTCCAGTGGAAGGGTTTCTTCCTATACGGGATTTCCTTCTCGTGACCCTGAAGGTTCCGAACCCTGGGAGTTTCACCTCTTCACCGGCTATAAGCTTCTCTCTCATCAAGTCGAAAAAAAAGTTTACTATCTCAGCGGATTCCCTTCTCGAAAACCCTATTTCCTCGTATAAAACGCCTGCCAGATCCTTCTTTGTCATGAAAAGCCCCCCTTTTTAGATCGAACGCAATTCGGCCCCTATTGTTTTTTCCAAACTCTTAAGAACATCCTGCTGAACCCTGTTAGCATCCTCGTCGGTAAGGGTCCTTTCCCTGTTTCGAAGAATCAAGGAAAGTGCAACACTCTTTTTTCCTTCTTCAAGGGAATCTCCCTTGTAAACGTCAAACACCCAAGCGTTTTCTATTATACCGGAATCCGCTTTTTTTATAACCGAAAGAATTTCCCGCACCGGAACCGTATCATCGACCACAAGCGCTATGTCGCGACGAAGAGAGGGAAATTTGGGAAGGGGGGAGAATTTCCTCTCGAAACTCGTATAGACGACCGAGAGAAGCGACAGGTCGAGTTCAAGCACGTACACGCTTTCGCTTATCTCGAGTTTTTCCAGAAGATGGGGATGAAGCTCCCCTACCATCCCCAGAACGTTTCCGTCGACCAGTACGGCGGAGGATTTTCCGGGCCAGAGGAATCCATGATCGGGGGAAACGGACTCAAACTCTATCCTTGAATCCACCGAAAGGACCTCCAGGCTCCTTTCAAGCACGCTTTTTATGTCAAAGAAGTCGAATTTCTCCCCGTCCCATATCTCTGGTGCCCTTTTTCCGGTGGCAATCGCCGCGAATTTCTTCACTTCGTTCGGCAACTGGTCCATGTCCTTGGGGTAAAACACCTTGCCGGACTCGAAAAGTCTTACGTCCTGATTCTGCCTTGAGAGGTTGAGTCTCACGTTTTTCACCAGGGAGGGAAGAAGACTCATCCTCATCTCCGAAAGCTCCCGCGATATCGGGTTCATAATGCGGATCGACTCCTCAAAGCCGAACGTCCTGAGAAGTTCGGGAGACTCGAAACTGTAGTTTATAGCCTCAAGAAAACCGTAGGAGACGAAAATGTCCCTGAGTCTTTTCTCCATGACGGTTATCACGCTGGGTTTTCTGGCTACCATGGGAACCTCCGGCAGGACGGAGGGAATGTTGTCATAACCCAGAAGACGGGCGACTTCCTCGACTATGTCCACCTCGCGCTCTACGTCCACCCTGAAAGTCGGAACCCGAAGCAAAAGCTCCCCGGCAGAGATGCTCAGAACTTCAAACCCGAGACTCTCGAGAAGTTCCGCTATCTCCTGGGAATCGGTGGATATGCCGACCAGATTGCAGACCTTGTCAACCGACATGGAGATCTCCCTTGGGCTAACCGGTTCGGGATACACGTCGATAATCCCCTTGGCAACTGTTCCCCCGGATAAGCGGTTTATAAGCTCGGCGGCGCGGTCAAGCGCAAACGAAACGTTGTTTATGTCTATGCCTTTTTCAAACCTGCTCGAAGATTCGCTCTTGAGACCGGTTCGCTTGGACGTTTTCCTTATCCCTACGGGAGAAAAGTAAGCGGATTCAAGCAGAACATTGCTCGTCGCATCTTCTATTTCGGTGCCGGATCCGCCCATGACTCCTGCAAGCGCGACGGGATGATCCCCGCTGCAGATAAGCAGATCCTCGGCGAGCAGCTTTCTCTCGACCCCGTCTAGCGTTTCTATCGTTTCCCCGTCACTAGCTTTTCTGACGGAGATCCGACCCCCTTCAAGCTTGTCGTAATCAAAAGCGTGAAGCGGCTGTCCCTGCTCAAGCAAAACGAAGTTCGTAACGTCAACGACATTGTTAACGGAGCGGATTCCGCAGTACTCAAGCCTCTCCTGAAGCCACGCGGGAGAAGGACCGATTCTGACTCCTTCAATGAGCCGGCAGCAGTACCTGGGGCACGCCTCCGCGTCCTCAACAACTACGGCGGCCCTCTCCGAAATGCTCTCCCCCTGCTCTTTTAAGGAGAAAACCGGTTTCTGAAGATTCTCGCCCAGTATTGCCGAGACTTCTCTCGCGATCCCGAAAATACTCATGCAGTCAGGACGGTTAGGGGTAATTCCCACCTCGAAGATAACGCCGTCGTAACCGATCTGCTCGTTCATGCTGGTTCCAAGTTCTGCCTTGGGCGAAAGAATCATTATCCCGTCTTCGTCGCCCGAGAGACCCATTTCATCCGCGGAACACAGCATTCCCTCGGAATTCTCCCCGCGGATATTGGAGCGTTTTATCTTAAGGCCTTCCGGAAACTTCAAGGTAGCGGGAAGAACGGTTCCAGCCCTGGCAAAAGCGACCTTGTCCCCTTTTTTCATGTTGTCCGCACCGCAGACAACCGTGTAGGGGGTTTCTCCGTCCGTAATCTCGCAGACGCTCAGCCTGTCGGCGTTCGGATGCTTCTCGATGCTGCTTATCTGGGCAACGCAGACATCGGCAAGAGCCTTGCCCTTGTCTTCAAGCGCTTCAAGCTCCAGGCCCGCCATGGTAAGCATTTCTCCCAGCTCTTCCGGAGAAACGTCGATTTTGAGGTAGTCGGTAAGCCATCCAAGAGGAAAAATCATAAATTCACCCGGCGAGTTAGGTTACACGGTATAAAAAACTGGTCAACAGTTAACCTGCTGAAAACAAAAGATTATTTAAGAAATTAAAAATAACCCCCAAACAATCATGACCAAACCCGGGGGACCGCGCAACCGGTCCCGCAAACAGGCGGGCATTTTAACCGGCTGAAGAGAAAAAACGCGGTTCCCGAGACGGGCAAAGAAGCGCGCGCCCCGCGTAAAATTCTCGGTAAACTTCTTAACTGTTAACAAATTATTAAAATTTCGTTTGGAGTTTCTTAATTCACTGATATGAAACACTTTTTCTTGTCGATAGATTGTGAATGGAATTCCCCGAACTCTGCAGGCCGTACTCTAACTCCCTTGAATAATTGAATAATTCTCCAAACGGCCCGATTCCTCTCACTCGTTCCGCCGAGTGCCCTGTGAAATGTTTGGAACTCATAAACCTAGATTGACAGGTCTTTAAGGATAAGGAGGTAACAATGCCTAAGACCCAAACTTTCCCTGTACGGACTGCTTGAATACTTCAATATGGAAGAGAAGGCAATGAAGCACATGGAAGCGATACGGTGGGAAGAAACAAGCACAAAAACTTCCTTAAATGGTTGTAATTCTCACAGCGATTTGATTTAATGCCTTGTGGAGGGAGCAAGGGCCTGAACCATCCTTGGAATCCAGAACCTAGTAAGCAGCTCTGGGTTTCGGCGCTCTCCGCATCTAACCTAGTGACTTATATGATGAAATTTGCTGTTCTGCTTCTTGCGCTCTTTCTTCTGTCCTGCGTGGGATCCGAGGGAGAATCGCCTTCGGAGCATAGACTGGACGGAGTTCTGCGCACAGACGCTCTCGGCAACCCGATTGAAGAGGGAGTCAACTATTACGGCTGCCCACGAGGCGGATGGGTCAAGGATCTCAGGGACTGCCCGAAGGCTCCCTACCTTGAGACCTGCAGGCCCGAGGAAATAGAGCAAGTGACAGACGAACAGATAGAGGAATTTCTGCTGTGGTTCAGCCGAGACGTCGTGCGATGGGCCTCGGCTCCGACGGTGCGGCTCTCCCGCGATCTCCCGGGCCACGTGCGCAGAGCGGTCATGGAGGCAATCTCCAGACTTAACACCGTGCTCCCCGACCCCTACGACATGAGGATCGGACAGGATGCCACAGATCCCGCCGAGCGCGTTCCCCGGGGGGAGATCCACGTCCACTTCGGATACACTCCCCAGTGGACCTGGCCCGACGGCTCGTTCATAGACCCCGAGCGCACGGGACTGTTCGGCATCGCGGGATACAACTCGGATGAGGACGGCCTCATTCACTCCCGCATATGGATAGGTGCGAACGCGGAGCAAAGCCCCTGTCCCGGACGTCAGGACGACGAACTCCTGAGAAAGGTGGCCCTCCACGAACTTCTCCACGCCCTGGGTTTTCCGGGACACGTGCCTTGGCCCCGATACGATACCATCATGGACTCGCAGATTGGCTGCAATCTCATGGACTCATTTGAAGAGGCGACTCTGCCCATGCCTCTTGACTGTGCGGCACTTCGGAAGATCTATTCGCTTGAAATAGGAACTCCGGTTGAAGACATTGCCGACTGAAAAACCCGAGTACAATAGGCCCGGCCGAAAAAAAGATTCGCAATATTCCTGAATGTCGTTAAACAACCCTTGTCAACTTAAGTATATAGTTCCCTAATGTTTCACGTGAAACATTCAGTTCCGTTTCTACTTTCCAATGCAGAATCTGGAGAAAATTCTGCCCAGAAGATCTTCCGTGGTGACTTCTCCCGTAATCTCGCCGAGCGAATTCATTGAGTTTCGCAGCTCTATCGAGAGGATCTCCGGATATTCGTTCCGCCCAAGAAGCTCAAGAAACATGCGCAGCTGGCTGCGGGCCTTCTCCATGGATTTTTTGTGGCGAAGGTTCGTAAGTACCAGTTCCGAGGCATCTGAGGCATGAGGCGAGCCCGAAAGGGTCTCAAACATGGCCTGCCTGAGCCGCCCTATCCCCTCTTTTGCGAGTGCCGAGGTTTCAACCGGCTTTTTTCGTCCAAGAATCCTCCGCAGCTTCGATCTTTCCAGCTTTTCCTCAAGATCCATCTTGTTGATCACGACAAGATGCTTCTTTTTGGCGGCGGTCTTGAGGATTTTTCTGTCCAAGGCATCAAATTCCGTGCTCTGGTCCAAAACGACGAGCACGAACTCGGATTCCTCGGCTTTCTTCAAGGAAAGCTCCACCCCGAGCCTTTCTATCCGGTCTTCCGTGTCCCTTATGCCGGCCGTATCAGTTATAACGAGGGGGATCCCCCCGATATTTATCCTCTCTTCGATAAAATCCCTCGTGGTTCCTGCTATAGGGCTCACTATAGCCCTCTGAGTCTCAAGCAGGCAGTTAAGAATGCTCGATTTCCCGACGTTAGGCTTGCCCAGTATTACCATCGTCACCCCGTCTCTGAACATTCTGCCCGTGTCGTAGCTGTCGATGAGCACCGAAAGTTCTTTTTCCACGGACCCAGACGCTTCCTTGAGGCGGTTTTTCGCAATGGGGTCTATATCTTCCTCGGGAAAATCGAGATTCGCCTCTATTTCCGCCAGAACGTCAAGAATTTGATCCTTAAGTTCGTTAACCTTGCCCGAAAGGGTCCCTTCAAGCTGAGCCTCGGCGTACCGGAGACTCTGTTCGGTCTGGGCGCTTATAATGTCAGAAACCGCCTCGGCCTGCGCCAAGTCCATTTTCCCGTTAAGAAACGCCCTCTGGGTAAACTCGCCCGGGGCAGCGAGGGTCGCCCCGAGGCCGATCAGAATTTCAAGTATCTTCCGGGGAACTATATATCCCCCGTGAGAATGTATCTCGGCCACGTCCTCCCCCGTATACGTATCGGGGGAACTCATAACCACACACAGGGCTTCATCCACCGTCCCGCCCGTTTCGGGGTCGATTATCTTCCCGAAACAGAGTTTTCTCTCGGAAAAACCCGTGTTCCCCACGGGAACGAAGATTTTCCTCGCGATCGAGTGAGATTCACCACCGCTTATACGGATTACGGCCACTCCTCCCTCTCCGGGCGGGGTGGAAATGGCGGCTATGGTGCTTTCGCGCTCGGGCACAAGTGATGACATGAAAGAGAATTTACCATATAAAGCCGCATTCGGTCAGAGGAAAAAAGCTAAAAAAACCCCGAATGTTTCACGTGAAACATTCAGGGCAAATTGAGGAGGATTTTCAAAAAAACCGTTAAAACTCTATTTTTCGAGACTCTTAAGCGTGTCCATGGCAATGCTGGTGTGCGCATAACAGGAACCTGCGGTCATGACCATGGCAACGTTTATGGCCTCAGCCATCTGCTCCGCAGTCACTCCGTCTGTATGCGCGTCCTTCACGGTTCCCCTTATACAATAAGGACATTTAGTCGCATGAGCACATGCAAGGCCTATTATTCCCCTCTTCATTTTTTTACTGAGGGCTCCATCGGCAAAGATTTTCTTGTGAAGCTCCATGAAGTGGGGAGAAATATCGCCGCTGCACTCCCTGAAACTGGCAATCTCCTTCGCTATGTCCTTTTTGAAGAAATGTCCCTCGGTAAGAGGGATGCCGCTTTCGAGGGTGTCCCAAGCTTCAAAAGCCAGGCTTGAAAACGCGAAAGGCCCACCCATGTTGAGCCTAAGTCCCACGTATATCGATTCGACTATTTCCTGGTCGCTTGCTCCCTCTTTTTTGCTGGCTCGAACCCTTGACCTTATGCAGTAAGGACAAGCCGTAATATGCGCTACGGCTACCGCGATGAGCTGTTTTTCCTTTGCGGTGAGAGCTCCGTCGGTAAAAACCGAATCATGATAAGCCATCCAAGAGTCGTAAAGATCCGGGTTCAGTTTTCTGAGATGAGCTATATCCCCACCGATCTGGGCCTTCATTATAGTATCAGACATACCGGTTATACCTCTCGTTGATTATTAGTTTCCCCGTCTTTTAAAGAACTGCGCTTGACCTAAGCACAGAAACTCCAAATCCTCGCGCGTAGAGTAACTGCTTCAGACCGGAAAATCAACAGGCCGGGCACCTGTGGAGACAGGTTTTGCCCAGACGGCAGGGATGCAGGTTACATTTCGTCGATTAAGCTCATCCACTCGTCAACTAAGTGCACCCACTCTTTTTTAAGAACGAGCCGTTTCCCTTGGCTGACCGCATCCTTTATAGGAGAAAGGGATTTCTTGGTCTTAGCCAGAAGTACGGCTCCTTCAAATTGAGAAAGCATGAACCTGGCCAGTTCCCCCGGATCAATATCCTCGTGAAAAAACCCCTGTTCCATCCCTCTTCTTAAACATCCCCCAATCAAGATTTCGAGTTCCTGGTAATAGTTCTCCAGAGCAGAACGGAATTTCTCGTTGATGGAACTCTGTTCTAATGCTATGTTTCCGAAAAAAGAGCCCCCATATATGGACTGCTCGAGAAGATGGCGGTGAGAAGAAAACGCCCTCTTGTAACAGTCCAGAAACTGTTCAACAGGACTGAGATCGGTTTGCATAATTTCCGAGATTTCACGGATCTGCTTTTCGGCAAGTTTCGTGAGAACACTCAATCCCAACTCTTCTTTGCCTTCGAAGTAGTAGTAGAAATTGCTCTTGGAAACGCCTGCTTTCTTTATGAGCATATCTATGGAAGTCCCGTCATACCCATAGAAATGGAAAAGTTCGGTGGCGGCCTCCATGATTTTATCTTTATTGCTCATAACGCTTAGTTGCCCCTAGTACTAAAGGTACTAAAACTAAACCCTTAAAAGAATCTGTTGTCAAGGGCTCTTTGAATAAATTGAGAAGTGATTACAACATGATACGCAACGGTCGGTCCTTATCGAGTTCGGCCAGTTCTTCGGGTGAAAGACCCTTTGACTGGAGCAGAACCTTGAATTTTCTCCCCATGAATTCAGGCATAAAAAGCGTCTTGGCCGCAAGACGGTCTCCCTGGTTCCGGGGTTTGTCGTATGTCTTGAAAATTTCGAGAATTCCCCAGTCAACAAGAAACTGCCCCTGGGTTGCATACTTGACGGTGGCAAGACCCAAGGTATCACCGACCCTCATAAGTTCGGAAAAATTAACGTCAGCTGTTATATCCTGCTCTCCAACCCTCGTGTAGGGGTCGGAACTCAGTTCATGGCGATAAAAGCACCTGAAGGTGCCTTTTCGTCTTGCGGGAGAGTAAAGCTCGGGAGCGAGAGATCCATAGTCAATGCATAGAACAAACCCTTTTTGAAGCGCCTCTCCCACCTCGGCAAGCCATTTCCCCGCCAGCAGACAAGCTTCCGCCTCTTCTCCTCGGTCATATCCTTCCAGATATCGGTTTGAAAAGTCATAAATCCCTTCCGCTTCGGGATTCCGGAGAACTTCCTCGATTTCCCCGTTGCGAAGAGAGAGAAAAACCTCCCGGATTTCCTCTCCGTCCGACCTAAGTCTGTGAAAGGGCAGAGAATCCAGAAATTCGTTGGCAATCACCACTCCGCGGAATCCGTCTTTCCCGATCTCCTGAAGATCGTTTATCCACCGAACCTTTCCGCGGTGCCCCTCGAGCTTTTCCCTGGCCGCGAGCACCGCTGCAGGGCTTGCTTCGCTCATCACGTAGTCGGTCTTTGAGTAAAGCCCAGGGTGGTTCCGGCTAAGGTCCTCGAGTATATCAAGGGCAAGCTGCCCGCCAGAGGCCCCGAATTCCACGACGGTGAAACTTTCCCCTTCCAGCAGAAGCGACGCCTCGGCAAGGAACCGCGAGATAGTCTCCCCGAAAGAGCGGTGAACCGATGGAGCGGTGTAAAAATCACCCTTTTTCCCGATCCTCGCCTTCCCCGATGAGTAATAACCGTGCCCCGGGTGAAAAAGGGACAGTTCGACAAATCTGCGGAAGGAAATCGGGCCGGATTCCCGTATCTCCTCTTTTATAATTTCCAAAAGGGTATGCATTTTTCCTCCGCCACGGAAAATAACAGTCAGGAGATAAAATTACACAGGTTTTCCATACTTTAAAAACAAGCTGAAATCCTTCCTTATCGCCCGAAAAACAAGGAAAAAGAACACATTACGGCGGATAAAAAAGATCTGGTACCGGCTAGTATCATTTCACACAGGGCTAAAAGAGACCTTTGCGGGCCGAAAAAAATTATCAAGCAATTTCAGATAGTTAGACCTGCTAAGACGCCGAGCACTAAAAAATTCCACAATCTATCAACAGAAAAAAATTGTTTGATATCAAGCAATTACGAAAATCTGGAGCTTCTCAAGGTTTCTGGCATGGTGCAATCTTCAAAAAGGCACGAGAGCGGGATCCTGCATTCACTATCAACTGGGGGATACGGGCTGATTGCGCCCGAAAAACAACCGGAAACAGCCGCCAGTCCGAGATTTTACGCCGGTTTACTTGCTCGAGAATCTTTTGCCGATACTGGCAAAGGCGTTATGGCTGTGAATGCTTTCGTAGTTAAGAACCCTGAGTTGGTAAGAGTCGAAACTGGGGTTGCCATGGAGTTCCGAAGCTATATTTCTCACGACATCCTCAACAAAGCACGGCTTGTTGTAAGCGCTCATTGTAACGTGGCGCTCATCTTCCCTTTTTAAAAGCGGGTAAAGCGGGGAAGAGGCCCCTCTTTCCGCAATCTCTATTATTTCCTCAAGGCATATCTCTATCGGGTCGTTTTCCTTCTTTCCTTCGTGCGTAATGGTTATGAAAACCTTGGAACGCTGGTTGTGAGCCCCGTAATCGCTTATCTCCTTGCTGCAGGGACAAAGGGTTTTGACCGGAACCACTACGCTCTGGGTAAGGCGTATGCCCTCCGGGTGCATTTCGCCGTGGTACGTGCATTTGTAAGGCTGTGGGGATATCTTGCCGCTTACAGGGGCATGCCGGTTGAAAAAGTAATCAAACTCTATTTTGACGTCGGAATCTTCCGAGCCCTGCCTGTCGCAGAGGGCGATCAGGAAAGAAGCCATATTTCCCAAGGAGAAGGACCCGTTGAAATCAAGGGCAGTCTCAAGCAGACGGCTCATGTGAATTCCCTTCTGGTCGGGGCCGAGGTTAACGCTCAGGCTCAGGGAAGCCTGAATATTCTGGTCCTTCTCAGAATCGATCTCGCAGCCTTTTATCTTAAGCGGAATCTTGAGGTCGCAGACGCCGACTCTGTCTATGGAGATATTCCTGTAGTCCTTTCTCGCCTGTATGTCTTCAATAGGCTTTTCTTCAAGTTTCATTTTCAAAGCATTTTCCTCTTTGTTCGATAGAGTAACTGCCGCAAATCAAAGGCGGGTTCTTCTCAGGACGGGGAAGAATACCACAATGAAAACCCTTTGCAACAACCAGAGCCCTCAACGGGGTCTTCAGCGAAGTTTGGGATTGTCCGAGTGCCGCTTCCCGTCTCTCTGTGTTTTCTTCTCAAAATTCTTTCTCAAAACCTCCGTAAGATCAACTCCCGTCTGGTTCGCTATACATGTTAAGACGAAGAAGACGTCTGCAAGCTCGTCTCCGAGTTCCCGGCGATTTTCATTCCCCTTGAAACTCTGCTCCCCGTATGTCCTGGACATGATTCTCGCCACCTCTCCCACTTCCTCGACAAGCTGCGCGAGGTTGGTAAGCTCGGAGAAGTACCGCACTCCCACTTCCTTTATCCACTCGTCAACTTCCCGCTGATACTCCCTGACCGTTATCTCGCCAGACATAAAACCACCCTCGGCTTCTTAGCGCCCGCAACAAATCCTAAAGTTTTTTCCGTCCCCTTAATTCTACCACCCGAACTCTGAAAGAAGCGATTCCCTCATAACCTCGTAACTACGAGAAACAGAAGGCATCGCGTCGCCGCCCACCCCGCTTACATAAACAATACCCGCAACAGCGTTGGTAAGAAAAGCGTAATCACTTGACAGAAGCTCCTCAAGGGGAAATTTCCCGCAGACGGGCTCATAGCCAAGCCGCCCGGCTGAACGCAAAACGATTTCCCTGGTCACCCCAGGCAAAACGGGGCACTCAGAAGACGGGGTGAAAAGCCTTTTCCCTCTGGTCCAGAAAACATTGTGGCACGAGGTCTCGGCCACCCTGCCGTCGGTATCGAGAAAAAGGGCTTCGCCAAAACCCCTCTCAATAGCCTCTCTCTTCGCCACGATATTTCCCAGATAGTTAAGCGTCTTGTGCGAAAAAAGGCTGCTCTGCGGGGGTCTTCTCTCGCTGCAGACCCAGAGAGAGAGGGCATCCGGGCTCTGCGCACGGGGTCTTACGGACACAAGAAGCGAAGCCGCCCGGGGACGTGAGTGATAAACCGCGCCCCCTTGGGCGAGAAGACAAGCTTTTACGTGCAGATCACCCCCGGGGGACGCTCCCACGGCATCCTCGATTCTGAGCCTTACCCGGGATTCCGGGGGAAACGGGATGCCGAGAAAAGAGGCTCCCTTTCTCATTCTCTCAAGATGCATGGAGAGGAAAACAGGCGGGGATCCCTTCCACCTGAAGCTCTCGAAAACCCCTTCTCCGTAAAAAAGAGCACGGAGCGCAGGCACATCCTCAAGCCTTTTCCCGTCGAGAAAGAAAAGTTCCTCCATATCCAATGATTATAGCACCTGTCGGGACGCGATTGATGTGAGGGCCTTTGCCTTGAGTTCCGTCTCCCCGTATTCGTCGTCCGCTTTCGAATCCCACACAATTCCGCCTCCGAACCAGAAATCCACCCCCTCGGAACTGTTCACCCCGGTGCGGATCGCGACGCTCATGGTAAAGTCCCCGCTCGGAGAGAACAGGCAGATCGCTCCGCAGTAAGGGCCCCTTTCATGGGGCTCAAGGCTGTCTATTATGCGGATAGCTTCCCTTTTCGGGGCCCCGGTAACGGATCCGGGGGGAAAAGTGCTGGCAATTATTTGAGAGAGTCCGACTCCCGGGCGAAGGCGCCCCTCGATTTCGGACTCCATCTGGAAAAGCGTACTGTAGCGGCGGACAGTAAAAAGCTCCCTTACCCCTATGGAGCCGTACCCGCATATCCTCCCGAGGTCGTTTCTCATGAGATCAACTATCATGAGGTTCTCGGCCCGCTCCTTGGGCTTTTTCCCGAGTGTCTCGGCAAGCTCCCTGTCGCGTCGTGGGTCGGGATCCCTGCGGACGGTCCCCTTTATGGGTCTCGTGGTAATGCTGTCGCCCCTTCTCCTAAGAAAAAGCTCCATGGAGCCGCTTACAAGCTCAAAACCCGGAAAACCGATAAAGGCGGCGAAGGGAACGGGCTGGGCACGGTAAAAATCCAGAAACCACGAAAGCGGCTCACCCAGGGGTTTGAAGCGGAACTTTCGCGAAAGGTTCACCTGATAAACGTCTCCCGCCGCTATATGCTCCTTTATCGCCGAAATCTTCCGGGCGTATTCTTCCCTCTCAATATTCGAGCGGGGAAGGGGCCCGGGACCTGCCCTCTCCCGCGGGAAGGCGGAGAGAACTTCTTCCCAGGGGGCTGTGTAAAAACTGTCTTCTTCGTAAAAATGGAAAAAAAGGAAAGGGAGCTTCTCCCTCTGCTTTGCGTCCGAGGTAGGAACCCCGGGAGTCGTGTAGCTTAGGTAGTCGTAGCTTATGTAGCCGAGAGCCGTGTATCCCTCGGCAGCCAGTTTCTCGACCAAACCGAGAGGGTCTTCCGAGAAAATCTCCTCCCCGGAGCGGGAAAACACCTTGGTCCCGTCGCTCGAGAAGCAGAGGGTGAGGGCAGGATCGCCGAAAATCCCGGCCGTGGCAGAGGAACCCGAATCGAACCATCCTGCGCCCGAGTCTATCAAAAGGGACTTTGGTCTGTGAAGCTTCATCGCCTCCTCCCTTTGAGACTCAAAGCCCGTCGAGCACCTGGGAACGCGCTTACGACGGGGGAGGCGCGTCGGCTTTAACCGAGCGGTTAAGGATTTCGGCTATGTCCTGGACGCCGATCTCCTCCTCCTTGCCCTTGAATCGCGCGGCGTCGTCAAACATCGTGTTGCAGAAGTAGCACGCCGTCGCCAGGGTGTCGGGGTTAATGTCCGCGGCCTCGTCGAAGCGGTTCCAGTTAACCCTGGGAGCCTCTTCCTCCATCCAGATCTTTCCGCCTCCGGCTCCGCAGCAGAAACTCTTTGTCCTGTTCCTCTTCATCTCCACCAGATCGATCCCCGGAATGCTTTTCAGTATCTCCCTTGGAGAATCGTAGACGTTGTTGTAGCGGCCGATGTAGCAGGAATCGTGGTATGTTATCTTCTCCTCGATCGGAGCGTCGGGGTTAAGTCTGCCCTCCTGGATGAGCTGCAGGAGAAAATCGGTGTGGTGGACGACCTCGTAGTGCCCGCCGAACTGCGGATATTCGTTCTTCATGGTGTTGAAGCAGTGGGGACAGTTTGCGAGAATCTTCTTCACCTTCAATTCATTCAGAGTCTCGATGTTCTGGACGGCGAGCATCTGGTAGAGGGCCTCCTCTCCGAGCCTTCTTGCGGGGTCACCCGTGCAGGTCTCCGCGGGGCCCATGACGGCGAAATTAACTCCCGCAATCTTAAGCAGGGTCACTATCGCCTTTGAGACTTCCTGGCCCCTCGGGTCGTAGCCCCCGAAGCACCCAGTCCAGTAAATCACGTCAAATTCGCTTGCGTTCTCGGCCGAGACTCCGAGGATGGGAACTTCCATCTCGGAAAGCCAGGCGCCGCGGTCGGCCTCCGGGAATCCCCAGGGGTTTCCGTTGTTCTGAAGCTTCTGAAGGGTCCTTGTGGCGGTTCCGCTCATGCGGCCCTCAAGGGTAAGGAACCTTCTCATGTCCATTATCTTGCCCATCTGGTCAATGAAAAGCGGGCACTGCTCAACGCATGCGTTGCACGTGGTGCATGCCCAGAGCTCCTCGGGCGTCACCCACTCGGTGTCGGGAAGATCGGGCTGCTCTTCCTGGGGTTTTCCGGCGAGTATGTCCTTCCCCTCGCTTGAGACGTAGTGGCGAAGCTTAACGACGATGTCCCTCGGAGAGAGCACCTTCTCGGTGTTCCACGCCGGGCAGTTATCCGTGCACCTTCCGCACTCGGTGCAGGTATAGGCGTCAAGTATGTCCTTCCAGCTGAAATCGGCTATCTTCGAGGAGCCGAAGTGGTCAAGATCCTCGGGGATTTCCTCGAAATCAAGCTTCGAGAGCTGCCCGCGGGGCTTCAGGCTCTGGAAAAAAACATTGAAAACGGCCGTAAGAACATGGCTGTGCTTGGAGTAGGGAAGGTAGTTGAGAAAGGAAAGCACTATGAGAATGTGGAACCACCAGAAAAACTCCTTCCAGAAAAAGGTGCTCCCGGTGCTCATGCCCTCGTAGAGCCCGGAAAAGGCCCCGGACACCGGCAACATCGCTGGACTCGTCTCGGCAAGCGCTATCCTCGCCCCCGTGGTGAGAAAGGCGGTGATCATGAGGCCGAATATAAGACCCAGTATCACGACCGCGTCGGGACCGTTAACCTCCCTTCTTCTCCCTATGGTGAGCCTGTTTATTATGCCCATGCCTATGGCCACAAGAACCAGGGCCTGCACTATGTCAAGGATCAGCTCGTAGACTCCCCCCATGGTTCCCGGGAAAAAGTGAAATCCGGGAACAACGCCGCTTACGAGCATCTCCACCGTCCCCACCGTTATTATGACGAACCCCCAGAAGATCATGGCATGTTCTATGCCGGCGAAACGGTACTTGAAAAGCCTCCTCTGGCCGAACACGTAGACGATGACCTTCCTTATCCTCTCGGGAATGTTGTCAAACCTGTTGTCTTCCTTTTTTCCGAGAGTGACAAGTTTTAAGAGAAGGCGGATGTTGTAGGCGAAAAAACCGAAGGCCGCTATAAGCAGCAGAAGCATTATCACGGATTTAGGGTTCATCTAGTTTCTCCGAAGCAAGACATGGAAAAAGCAGCATGAATTATATTGAATTCGCGGGGTTTTATCAAGCCGGGAGGAGAGTGCCGGCTTCCTCTTCCATGGTGCTGAAAAGGTGGCATCCGAATCTGTTCGGCAGAAAACAGATTCCCTGTTTCGCTACCCGGGACGTGCTCTCCCGGGCCAAATTTAACCTTTCCGGCGCCTCTCCCTCCGCCGCGCACACAGACCCCGGGTCAGGAGCCTTGCGTTGCGCCAAGACGCCTTCCCACCGAAGCCGCAAGAAACAGAACCGCTGCGATCAGAAACAGATTAAAAGTCCCGGCCTCAAGCTCGTTTCCGCTTCCGGAAGCAATCGCGCATCCTCCGCCTCCGCCGCTGCCGTCGCTGCCACCGCTACCCCCCTGTTCCGACCCCGGGTAAATACCGGAACCGAGAACATACTTCGTACCCCCTTCTATGCCGAAATCTGTACGTATGAAATACCCGATCTTGACCGATGTGCCGGGGGAGCGGCCGGGGATGGGGTTCCCCGCCTCACAAAACACATCTTCATCTTCCGGGGACGGCCCGGAAGCAGGTGCTGTCTCTTCACAGAGCACCTCGTCACCAATAACAGTCGGATCTTCCCAAAGGTAAGTGAGGAAACCCTCTCCCGGGGTATCGTCTTGCCTGTCTACCTCTTCTAAAATGCGTTTGGCAACTTCAACTCCGTTGTCATCCACAAGACGCAACGACCTGTCTTGAAGCTGCGGGGAGTTTCCGTTAAAAATCCCGTACATCTTATCCGTACCGGTAACTATATAGAAATATATGGAACCCGACTGCCAGGGCGGTTCCCTCCAGCACGGCATAAGCTGAATCATTCTCATCAGCGGAAGCCTTCCCCGGGAGTTACCAACCTTGGCAAACTCCTCGGTAATGTGCGCCTCAACCCCCTCCAGGTAACGCACTAGGCTTGACTCGTCATTCACCATGTCGGCGCTAAGCCAGCCCTTTCCGGAGAGATCGGGACACGCGTCAAGCGACTTGGAATGATCCGCTTCCCTCAGCTCATGATCAAATCCGCCAACGTGTATAAAGGAATCCCCTGCTTCGCCCGTATCGGAATCCCCAACGGCGCAGATATGCCTGCCGCCTCTCCCGGTCCTGTCGTCCTGAACGCAGACCACCTCGTCACCCGCTCCTTCCGCCATGTCCATCAGTCTCCGGAAAACCGGGATGCCTCTCAAGGATCCGCTCAGGGCCCCGGGATGCCTCCCATGAAAAAGTATGATGTCGCCTGACTGAAAAGGAGCGTCGGTCGCTTCCCCGCCAGTGGACTTGTTAACGGTAATTACGTACGTGTCGCCGTGGCGCCATACTCCGTTATTGTTTCTCAAGGCGTTTCGGAATTCTACTCGACCCTCATCACTTGTGACCCGCGGCTCCCGGTGCTCTTTCATGTGCAGCAAGAAATTTCTCATATCGTCCATGTCTCCCGCGCTCGCCTCCTTGGCAGTTACGCCATGGTGCGCAAAAGCGGGCGAGGTGGCGGAAAAAACAATTGTACAAAAGAAAAGCAGGGTGAGCGCAGCAAATTTTTTCATGATTCAAAATCCCTCTCTTTTTGCCAATACAAGCTATAAGTTCCGGTCAACTGCGGACCTCAATTCTTTGCCAGTTGATAATAACCGGATAGTCTTAAAAACGGAATTGAGACAAATTAATTCCTGTAATTTTAGATTCTTGCTTGATCAGGTCCGTGAATATCAGGGTTCTGCAGAGTTTGTCGGTTTTGCGGTGATTTTTGGGGAACAAGTGCCCGTATGCGGGTTCGGGAATCCAGAAACGCCGTTACGGACGGGCGCCGGAGGCTCAAGCGATAAAAAGGAGTAACAAAGAATGATTCATAAGTCTTATGAGGCAATTAACCGGGTTGTACCTTGGAATATGATCCTTGCAGTGCTTATCCTGGCGACGGGCCACTCCATGGCCTGGGATGCATCCGCAAGAGAAGGGAACCTTGTCGGTAACCGGCCGTATTCCGAAGCGATATCCGGCAGTCTGCACCCCGTGAAAGTTATCACCCGCAGGGACATTGAGCTCTCAGGCGTAAAGAGGATGAGGGATCTGTTGGGTCGGTCGGCTTTTAACAATTTCGGCATTGCAAGGCCGTTGCGCACTCTGACCCTGATTAACGGGCGTCGGGTCTCAGACGCCGGGGTTGACACAGACACCATTCCGATCGCGGCTGTCGAACGCATTGAAATCTTCGCTGACAGCACAAGCGCCCTGCATGGCGGGGGAGCGGTCGGCGGCACCATAAATATCGTTCTCAAGAAAAACTATGAAGGCCTTGATATCCAGCTAAACGCCGGGCGTCCCCGCGGTGAGGGCGCCGATTCCGAACACTTAAGCGTTCTCTGGGGCACAAGCGTTGGAGAGGGAAATCTTACTGTCGGGGCGGATATCTTCCGGCGGGACGAGGTACGCGACATCGACCGAGATTACAGCCGTGCCAGATATCAGGCCGGAGGTTCCTTCGCCGACACCGAAGGAGTGTCGTCTCTCGGCAACACGGTTTTCCTGGTAAAAGACGACGGAGGACGGGTCTCGGGAGCGCTGGGCGACTGCGACGAAAGCGTGTATACGGGGGAACTCACGGATCCTCCGGGCGGATTTTTCGGCACCGTCTGCGGGTTTGCCTATGCGGACATCGCGTGGCACCTGGATCGCAGGCAGGATGACCACGCGTTTATGAATTTCAATTATCCGGTAGGCGACGCAGCCGATATATACATTGAGGGACGCATAACCAGGGAAGAGCTAAGGAACCTGTGGGCGCCGGATCCGAACGTTTTCTCCCTTGCGCCGGATGAGGCGCTGAGAAACACCCTCATTGAAAGTGGAAACTTTGAAGGTCTTGACGAGAGCAATTTCCCCGAAAGTATCACGGTAGGCCACCGTTTTCTGGGGCACGGCAACCGCCTGTGGGTTTCGGACCTTGTAGATTATGATATTACGCTGGGGCTGCGAGGGGACATTAAGGACAACATAAGATATGACGGCTATGTTCACTACAATCGCTATGACTATGGCGTAGATGGCCATACGTTCATTAATGAACCCGTAATAAACGCCGCTATTGAGAGCGGAGATTACGACATCCAGAATCCGCTTTCCGAAGCCGAAGAGCACAGAGCCGCGATCAGCGAGAGCAGCGTGCGGAGCGAGTCCAAATACGAAGATGAACACCTTGAGGCGGGGGTGGCGCTTGACGGCCCGCTGCTTGAGCTCATGGGCAACAAGCTTCGCTGGAGCGCCGGTCTGCAGGTCGCTAAAGTGGAGCAAAGCAATTCCAGAGAATATTTTAATCTTCGTGGTGAGCCGGTTAACGCGGACGATGTATTGGGGGGATCTTCGCAGTCGCTTATGGCCGATCGTCGGCGCCTCTCAGCTTTCGGCGATATTCTGGTGCCTTTGGGAGATGCGGTGGACGTGTCGTTTGCCCTCCGCCACGATGATTTTGATGATGTCGGGGGAGCCTTTTCGCACAGGATAGCGACGCTTTACCGCGTAATACCCAATATCGCGTTGCGCGCATCATGGAGCGGGGGAGCGCGAGCGCCCGGACTTGCAGCCCTGCATGTGGAGGAATTTGTCTACTACCCGTATGTATGCGACGCTGACACGCCGACTCCCGATTGTCCCAGGGACCAAGTGCGGGTGGTCACAGACAGTAACCCGGAACTGGAACCGGACGAGGCCGAAAGCCTTGGCGCCGGTGTCTCCGCGGGCTGGGGTCCGTTCTCAGCCGACTTTGACTGGTTTCGTCTTCGTCTTCAGGAAACACCGGCCACTTTGAGCACGCAGTTCGTCGTCAGCCTGGAGAGAAGCGGGAGGCTTAGCGAGTATCCGGGACTGAGCGTGACGCGTTCTGACGGTCGATTAACAGAAATCCGCAACCCGCTGACCAACAGCGGAGAGACTGACATGGACGGGTTCACGGTTCGGCTCGGCGGCGATCTGAAAACCGATCTGGCGAATTTCATGCTCAATGCCAACTGGATCAGGATAACGAATTACGAGAGGCGCGTAGGAGTGGAGACGCAGCCCGGAGATATTCCGCGCAACCGTATTCATGTTCTGCTCCGCGCAGACCGAAACGACCTGACAGCGCAGTGGAACATGCACGCGGTTACGTCTTTCCGGAACGAAACCGACACTAAAACCTTCAGAAGGTGGATAGGGCACGATATCGCGCTTAGCTGGAGAAACGCTTTTGGCTTTAACTGGTTCGAGCTCACGGGAGGCGTTATGAATATCGGCAACGAGGGCCAGTCCCGTCCTGATTCCGATGAGGATCACATATTGTATCTGGATTCGATCCTGGGACGCACGTTGTTTCTAACCGCAAAGTTCGAGATCTGATACGCACAGCTGTTTTTTTCTAACGAGCTGCTGCTGGTAAAAAGACCTGACCCTATATAGAAACGTTTTCTTTTCGAAAAAACTACGTTCGTGTATTCTTACAGGAACGTGAAGATCTTTCTCTACTACGACTACATCTGCCCTTTCTGCTTTCTGGCCACGGAGAGGGTGCTTGATCTCGCAAGGGAGTTCAGCCTCGAAGCGGAGTGGCTCGGCGTCGAGATTCACCCCGAGTACCCGGCCGAGGGAAAAAGACGGAAAAAGACGGAGAGGACCATCCGTATCTCGGAAACCCTTGATAACGTGGCCGCCGAGGCCGGAGTGGAGATAAAGCTCCCGGGATTCGTAACCAATTCGAGGCTCTGCCTTGAGGGAGCGGAGTTTGCGAAGGAGAAAAACAACTTCTTGGAGTTTCACAAGGCCTGCTACACGGCCTATTTCAGGGAGGGAAAGAATATAGGTCTTCTCGAAACCGTTCTCGAGGCGGGCGAGAAGGCGGGTCTTTGCCCCGAGGAACTCTCAGAATCTCTTCGGAAAAGAAACTTTTCAGAGAAAATAGAAAAGAACATGGAAAGCGCCCGGGAGAACATGGTCCTCGGCGTCCCTACCCTTTACCTTGGTGAACTCAGGATACACGGGATCCAGCCGCTTGAATCATACAGAAAACTTATAGAAAGGGAACTCCTGCGGGAGCAGCCTCTTCACTGACCTGCAAACCCCTAGGAAATATCGGCAAAGCGGGTTATTCCCCCGTTCGCAGGTGAACCTCGCTTATCATCCTCGGGGTTGAGGAAACCACCGTGAAAGTTTTTCTTTCGAAAACTATCACGGTTCCGGGGGCGGGAATCGAGCCGTGTGTGTAGAGAAGGAATCCTGCCAGCGTCTCGTAATCCTCTTCCTCCGGAATGGCAAGCCCGAGGCCGTCGTTAAGCCGTCCTATCTCGACCGTGGGGTCTATGAGATACTGCCCGGCGCCGAGCCTTCTCCACGGGGTCTCGCCGGTGTCGTACTCATCCTCTATCTCCCCCACCACCTCTTCGATTATATCCTCGAGGGTTATGATTCCCACTGACCCCCCGTACTCGTCAACCACAACGGCCATTCCGGCGCGTCCCCCCTTCATCTCGTCCATAAGTTCGTTCACAAGCTTTGATTCCGGAACGTAGAAGGGAGGAAGGGCGTATTGCTCGACGTTCTTGTCAAGATCCTGCTCGCCGAGAACGTAAAACGAGTTGAGTATGCCGGTTATGTTGTCGACCCGGTCGCTGAAAATCGGAATTCTCGAGTGGCTTTTTTCCGCTATGAGCCTCCTGACGTCGCGAAGCGTGGACCTTCTCTCAAGCGCGTCCACCCTGACAAGCGGGATCATTATCTCTCCGACCGTGGTCTCGGAGTAGCCGAAAATCCTGCGAAGAACCCTTCTTTTGTAGTCCGAGCTCGGTTTGTCCTCGTCTTCTTCCATCACGTCCTCAAGCTCCTCGCGGGTTATGGAACTCATGTTCTGGCCCGGACGGTTCAATATCCCCCGGGTAAAGAGGTTGACGAAGAAAAGCACCGGGTAGAAAAGCTTGGAGAAAACCCAGAGCGGATAGATGATCCAGAGCACTATGGAGTTCCGCTTGCTCTCGAATACCGCCTTGGGAACCACCTGGCCGAAAACGACGATGAGCGGGGTGAGCACGGCCACCGTGTAGAGACCGCTTCGCTGCCCGAAGATCTCCTCGAAATAAAAGGTGAGCACCAGGGTGTTTATTATGAGCGAAAGGTTAACCCCTATGAGGGTGGTGCCGATGAAGCTTTCGATCTTCGAGTGGGCGTTAAGAACCAGCCCCGCAGCGGCGGAGCCTTCATCGGCGAGGGACCTCATCTTTATCTTGTCGCAGGAGATGAGTGCTATTTCCGAACCGGCGAAAAACGCCTGCAGAATCAGAAACAGCAAAATAAGAAGGACCACTAACTCAATGGACATCGCCGCGCGCCTCCTTGTTAACGTCAACCCTTATCTCGGAAATCCTTTTCCCTTCCCTGCTCTTTACCGTGAAAACCAGTCCGCCGAACCCTATTTTCTCTCCTTCGGCGGGCAGCCTCCCGAAAAGATCGAATACGAAACCGCCCATGGTCTCGTTTTCCATCCGAAGCGGGATCACGGCCTTCTCCAGTATGTCTCCCAGGTTCCGAAGCCCCGCCGAGCGCGCGACCGAGAAAAGGTAGTCGTCGTTGAATTCCTCTATCTTCATTCCCCCGGGAATCGTGATCGCTCCCCCGCGGACCGCGGGCGCAATCCTGTCGGGCACCGACCTTTCATCCTCTATCTCTCCGAAAAGCTCCTCCAGTATGTCTTCCATGGTCACCAGCCCGTCGAACCTTCCGTACTCGTCGACAACTATCGCTATGTGAATCCTGTGCATCTGGAGCTCCCGCAGAAGCGCCCCCGCGGGCTTGGAGCGGGGGATGAAATACGGCTTCCTCAGGC
This sequence comes from Candidatus Dadabacteria bacterium, assembly GCA_026706695.1. NCBI lineage: Bacteria > Pseudomonadati > Thermodesulfobacteriota > Candidatus Dadabacteria > Candidatus Dadabacteria bacterium. The sequence continues at coordinate 38,601 of JAPOYE010000047.1, forward strand.
ACTCGCTCACGGTGGCCGCAAGGTTGTGCTCGGTAAAATTCCACTTAAGAAGATCCTTGCCGTAGAGAACGCCCACTATGTTGTCCTTCTCCTCGTAAACCGGTATCCGGGAGCGGCCCATCTGGCGAACCCGTCCCACGGCCTCTTTGACCTCAATATCGTGGGGAAGCGTGAAGCAGTCTATGGCAGGAGTCATTATCCTGTGGGCAGGCAGGTCCTCAAGCCTGAAAAAGCCGTCGGCAAGGTATTTTTCAACCTCGTTGAGCACTCCCTCGTCCCTCCCCATTCCCACCAGGACTTCAAGCTCGTCAGAGGAAATGTCGTTCCCCTGCGCGCGGTGTCCAAGGCCCGCCCCGAAGGCCCTTATGAAAAAACCGGAGACAAACAGGATCGCCCACCTGATCGGGGTGACCGCGACGTGGAAGGAATAAAGGGGAAGGGCAACCGCCTTCGAGATCGTTCTCGGGAACTTCACCCCGGCGGTCTTGGGAACGATCTCACCGAACACAAGGAGCGTGGGAGAGGCTATGGCCAGGGATATGAGGGCTACTGTCTGCTCGGGGGTGTCCTGGAGATATTCTCTCGCCGTGAGAGCTATTACGCTTGAGTAGGCTATGTTGAATATCTCGTCGGCCAGAAGAACCGTAGTGATTAGCTTGTGGGAATTGGAAAGGAGCTTCCCTATGGCCGCAGAAACTCTGCCTCCCTGCTTCGATATGCTTTCTCTCTGCGGACGGCTGAGGGAGAAAAGCGCCCCCTCGCTGAAGCAGAAAAACGCTGAGCAGCACAGCAAAAAAAGAATCAGAATGAAATTTTCGCCCAAAAAAATCTTACCCCCGTGGATGAATCAGCAGAAGTGCTCAAACCCCGCGGTATCGTAAAAAACCTCCTCTCCCCCTTCGTCGAAAAACCTTATTTTTCTCCCGGCTGTAACAGAACCGATTTTCGAGATGGCAATCCCGCAGAGACGCGAAACCTCCTCTATCGAGGCGCGGTTCTGCGAAGAAGAGGTGAAAAGAAGCTCGTAGTCCTCCCCGCCGGAGAGCGCGAGGCGGTAGCCGTCCTCCGAGAACCTGCCGCAGAGGGAAAGAAATCCGGGGGAAAGCGGAAGGCTCCCGAGGCTTATCTCGGCCCCCAGCCCGTGGTCGGAAGTCAGCTTCTCAAGGTCGCAGAAAAGCCCGTCGCTCACGTCTATCATCGAAGAGGCTATCCCGCGTTTCGCGACCATCCTGCCAACCTGGAGGCGCGGCGTGGGCTCGATGTGTCTTGAAACGGCGCCCTCGCATCCGTCAATCCCGCAATCACCCGAGAGGGCCCTCAGGCCCAGGGCGGAATCCCCCAAGGTTCCGGTCACGTATATGTCGTCTCCCTCAGAAGCCCCCGAGCGCAGGACGATATCGTCGCTTGATGCCTCCCCAAGCGCCGTCATGTTTATGAAAACGGTTTGGGATTCCGAGAGATTCCCTCCTATAAGGCAGACATCAAACTCCCGGCAGCCCTCTGCCACCCCTTCCGAGAGATCCTCTATGAACTCCATTGAGTCCGCGCTACGACAGCCGAGGGAGCAGAGAAGGTACCTCGGCACCGCTCCCATCGCCCCTATATCGCTCACGGCGACGCAGACCGCCTTCCTGCCGAGCTGCCTCGGGGTCTGGGTTCCCAGGCGGAAGTGAACGCCTTCGACAAGGGTGTCCGTCGAGGCGACAAGGCATGCTTTGTCTCTGATTTTTACAACAGCGGAATCGTCCCCTATCCCCGTCAAAACTTCTTTCTGAGTAGCCTTGAACCTGTTGGCCAAAAATCTCAAGGCGTCTTCTTCACCCATTTGCAGTTAGAAATTGTATTGTAAACGCAGTTGCGTGTCAATTGAGCTGGGGCATCCAAAAAAAATTTTTTCTCCCCTGTACACAGGCACAGAAGCGGGGTTTCGGGCGGATGGAGAAGCTGTTTTTCTTGACACTAAAAACCGATGCAATTAGAATTAAATTCCACTTTCCGAAGGGTGGGTTGGGATCTTTTCTGAAGTATCCGTTTTAGGGTTGTTCTTTGCTTTTCAGGAGAAGAGCTGTTGAAAAAGACAGAGGAAGTTGCGCACGACAACCTAGCTGCTGAAAACTACAAATCGGAACAAAAAATAGAGTTTGACTGGGACGCCGTTCTCGAAGGCGTCAAGAAAGACCTTTACTTTCCCCCCTCATGGCTGTTTTCCATAAAAGTCGCAAAAATCGAGGGGAAGATGGTCACGCTTGAGGCGAAAACCCACTTCCAGGCCCTCTGGGTAAAAAACCACTACCTGCAACTGATAAACGACGCTGCCCGCAACCTCTACGGAAAAGAAGGCTTCCAGGTAACCATAGATGCGGGCGAGGAGAACTCCGTTGCCCGGGAAAGCAGAAAAGACAGGGTCCTGGACAACGGGGGAATCAGAGAACCGCACGATCCACAGACAGCAAGCTTTTTCAGTTCATCCAACACGTTTGACAACTTTGTCGTCGGGCCCAGCAACCAGTTCGCCCACGCCGCCTCATACGCCATAGCGGAGAACCCGGGAATGGCCTATAACCCTCTTTTCATACACAGCGGAGTGGGCCTCGGGAAGACCCACCTCCTCCACTCCATCGGGAACCACATACTCAAAAAGTACGGAACCCGCCTGAATACCTTCTGCATCTCGGCCGAGCACTTCACAAACGGGGTGGTGCAGAGCATAAAAACAGGTTCGATGGACAAGTTCAGGAACCTCTACAGACTGAACTGCGACGTCCTGCTGATAGACGACATACAGTTCATCGCCGGCAAGGACAGCACGCAGGAGGAGTTCTTTCACACGTTTAACTCCCTCTACACCGCAAAAAAGCAGATCGTCATAACTAGCGACAAGCCGCCGAGCGTGATGAAGAACTTCGAGGAGCGCCTGAAATCCAGGTTCGAGTGGGGGCTTACGGCCGACATACAGCCGCCGGAAGTTGAGACTAAGATAGCCATCATAGAGAGAAAGGCCGAGGAGGAACAGATCGAGATTCCGGCCGACGTGGCTTCGTTTGTGGCCCAGAACGTCCTCTCCAACATAAGGGAGCTTGAAGGCTCAGTGAACAAGCTCTTTGCCTACTCCAAGATGTTCAGAGAGAGAATAACCCTTGAACTGGCAAAGCAACTCCTCAGCAATCTGGTAAAAAAAGAGGCCCCGAAAATAATAACCATAGACCTCATCCAGAAAGAGGTAAGCTCCTTCTTTGAACTCACCGTGAAGGACCTGAAATCCAACCAGAAGCAGAAAAAAGTTTCTGAGCCCAGACAGATAGCGATGTTCCTTTCGAGAAAATACACCTCGTCGTCGTTCCCGGAAATAGGGAACAGGTTCGGAGGGAAAAACCACTCCACGGTGGTCCACGCAGTAAAAAACGTTGAAAAAAAGATCGGAAGGGATCCTTCGGTCTCAACCGCCGTCACGGCGCTCTCAACCACCCTCGAGAAGTTCATCACATCCTGAACCAGCCAGAAAACAGCCTGTCAGAGAAAACTGAAAATGCTGTGCAAGAACCCTTGTTTCCGCACAGTTATGGAACGAACAAAAAGAGAGGGTGTGAATACCTGTTGGGAAAAAGAAAAGTTATAAACACGGTCCTTAACCGAAAAGTCGAGGGGTTCTAGGGGATTTCACTGATTTCACCCTTTTCACAACAATTACTACTACTGCTACTGGAAAAGCTTTAAAGCTTATTAAAGATAGAAACAGTAGCGGAAAAGCACCGGGGCTTGTGATTTATGGTTTTGTAGGGAAAAGTGGTTATTATCATACGGAGAAGCTGTTTACATATAAAGGAATAAAGAAAAGAAGCTTTTTTCCGAAACCGGAGGTTTTTCTCTCAAGATGATGTTTAAAATCAAAGGCGGAGATTTTTCAAGAAAGCTGGGAATGATCCAGGGAGTCGTGGAGAAAAGAACGACCATGCCGATTCTCTCCCATGTTCTTATGAGTTCTACAGACAAAGGCCTGTTTCTGGAAGCTACCGATCTTGAAAACACGGCCACGGTTTTCTGCGATGTCGAGACTGAAGGAGAGTTCAAGATGGCGGTTCCCGCGGGGATCCTTTCGGATCTCGTGAGGGAGATCAAGGAAGAAGAGGAAATTTCGGTCACCGCTACCGAGAACAACTGGATCGAGGTGGTTACCAGCTCGGGTTCTTTCAAGATAGCGGGGCTCGCGGCCGACGATTTCCCCAGGATACCCGAGGTTTCTTCGGAGAACCTGTTCCAGTTTTCCTCCGAGAGGTTTGAGGAGATGATATCCAAGACGGTCTTTTCTGTCTCCGATGATGAAATGAGAAGAAGCCTCTCAGGAGTTTTTTTCGAAAAAAGAGGGGAGCAGACACTCAGGCTTGTCGCCACTGACGGTCACAGACTCAGCTTTGTCGATGAAAAAATAGAGAACCTCAACCTGCCGAAGGATATTCTGGTTCCCAAAAAAGCGGTTATGGAGATGAGAAGACTTCTTCGCCTCTCTAAGGAAGTCAGGGTCGGGAGCAGCGGAAACTTCTTCGTTTTCGAGTTAAACGACGAAAACCTTGTTTTCATTTCCAGGGTGATTGACGCTGAATTTCCGGACTACATGCAGGTGGTTCCGGTCTCGACGAAAAACACGGTCACGGTCGATGCATCCAAGCTTCTGGTTGCGCTCAGGCGGGTTTCCCTTTTTTCCGCGGACAACGTGAGGGGCGGGGGCAGGTTCGTGGAAATGGCCTTCGGCGAAGGGAGGCTGCTTCTAGGTGCCTATCTTAACACCGGCGAGGGGAAAGAGAGCATACCGGTTGAGTATTCAGGGGATGAGGTGAAGCTTGGTTTTAACTTCACGTATTTCCAGGATGTTCTTGATGCCGTGGGATCTTCGGAAGTGATAATAGGTTTTTCCGGCCACAAAAACCCGGTTTACTTGGTTCCCTGCTCGGAAGGCGAAAAGCAGGACGGCTACGTGAACGTGATAATGCCAATGGAACTTGACGCCAGAGCGGCGGAGGGGCAGGCGAGGGAATAATCCTCGTACCTTTAAGATGCTAGGTGGATTCATCGGAGTCGATTTTTCCGGCGGGAAGGTCAGGACCGTAACCGTAAGAAGGGGACTCAAGGGGACTGAAGTCCGCAAGGCCTCCTCCACCGGGGGGCTTGGGAGCGGCGACACGTCGGCTTTTTTCAAAGACGAAATTTCTCTCGGGACCAGAGCCGTTACCGGAATCTGCTCTTCCCCGCTTCTTCTCAGGGTTCTCAAATTTCCTTTCACCGATTCAAAGAAGCTCAGGGGGGTTTTCCGCTTCGAGCTTGAGAACTCAACCGGGTTCACCCTGGGAGAGGACGTGCTGTCCGACTACCACGAGGTGAGGAAACCGGAAGGGGCCGAGATCATCGTTCCCGCTTTTGAGAAGGGGGCGTTTGAGGACTATCTGGGCTCCCTGCGGGAGTCTGGTGTGGATCCGGACCAGGTGACTTTCACGCCGGTTGCGTTTTCTTCTCTGGGGGAACTTATTGAAGGGTCGAGACCGCTTCTCCTTATAGACGCCGACCAGGACCACCTCAATTTCTCGTTTTTTGACGAAAGCGGGCTCAGCAGGGTGAGGAACTGCGACGACGCACTCGAGAGAATGAAAAAATCCCTTGCCGCGGATGACCTCGACTTGGAGCAGATAAACAGCGACGAGGAGAAGAGGAAGGGGTTTCTTGAAAACTGCCGCTTCATCACAGAAGAGATAAGAAACACCATACGCTACTTTGAGGGAGAGACGGGAGAGGAGGTAAAGAACCTGGTTCTCACCGGAGGGATATGCGAGGTGGATGGAGTTACAAAAGAACTTACCGAGCAGCTCGGCCGGGAAGTGAAAAGAATTTTCATAGAGCAGCTCGGCCACAATGACTCTCCTTTTTTCGCAAGGGCGTATGCTCTTGCGCTTTACGGAGGTTCCTCCGGCAAGGGAGGAAGACTCAACCTGAGAAGGGACGGATACAGGCCGCGGGGGATGGCGGGGGGTTTGTTAAAGGAATTTCGGGTTCCCGTCGCCCTGTGCGCCGCCCTGCTTCTTGTGTTTGTTTTTGGGCGCGTGACGGAAGTGGTCTCCGCCAGGAGCAAGATGAGTTCCATACGCTCCGAGATGGAGATGGATCTCAGGAGGGAGTTTCCACAGGCCGCGGGGACGCAGGACCCGGTTGCTTTTTACAGGGGGAAGCTTGAAGTCATCAACCGAAAGCTCGACATACTGAAGCAGGTAAGAGGGGCCCACAGCCCGCTAGAGGTGCTGACGGCGGTTTCCGCCGCCATTCCTAGGGACGTGAGTTTCTCCGTTGACGAAATAAGGATCGAGGACGGGGGCAAGGCCAAGATATGGGGCAGGAGCGATTCCTACGAGGAGATAGCGTCGATAGAGAAAGCCTTCTCGGAGTCCGGCAGCTTCACCCAGGTGAAGATGGGACAGGTCGGAAAGGCCATCAGCAGCGGTTTGAAATTCGAAATATCAATGGTCGTCAGGTGAAAATGAAGGAGCTAGTGCAAAGACTGGTGCAGGGACTCAAATCCCTTCTCTCGGCGGTTCTGGGAAGAGCCGAACCCTTGGCGCGAAGGGTAAGGGAGCTCATAGACAGGGGAGAATTCTCCGCGAGGGATATCCGCGCCCTCAAGATAGCCGCCGCAGCCCTTGCCGTTTTCATACTCTTTTCCGCCTACAGGGCGGTTTTCCCCGGGGGTTCCGAGGTAAAAAGCGAGGTAAGCCAGGTGAGACTGCAGCTAAGCGAGATGAGGTCCATTAAGGAGGAGTACCGCTACTCCAGGGATCTCCTGGCCGAGTTTAGCGGTTCGATGAAGGAGGAGAGGGATGCGCTTATTTCGGTTGCGGAGAAAGCGCTCGTCAGAAACGGCATAGACCCCCGCTCATTTTCCATAAAGGGAACAAACCCGTCGGTTAGGGGAAAGGGAATAAACCGGGAAAGAGCAGTCCTGGTCAAGATAAACAAGGTGCCCGTCCCAAGGGTGTTCAACGTTCTCTATACCTTTCAGAGAAGCAAGACCATACTCAAGGTCTCGGACCTTAGGATAAAAACCAGGTTCGACAACCCCAACCTGACTGACGTTTCGTTCCGACTATCCACTTTTTCTTTCAGTGAATCGTGAGCGGAGAAAAGATGAAGATAAAGACCAGAATCAAAATACCGGAGAAACTCTCCGTCCGTCTCTACATCGGGGTTTTCTTCGCGTTTTTTCTGATTTTTCTTCTTCTGGGGTTTCCAAGGGACTCGGTCGAAAGAAGGATCATCTTCGAGATACAGAGCAATTCCCCGGTTCCGGTTCTGATAGGGGATGCGGACCTGAGGGGTCTTTCCTCGATTGAGCTCAGGGACATCCGAGTGATGCTCGGGGAAAGGGAGCCGCTTGTGATTGACAGGGCCAGGGTGAGCGCCGGGCTTCTGTCCGTTATTTTCTCCGATGACACCCGGATTTCCTTCTCCGTCGATGCCTACGGCGGGAAGATAGACGGCAAGGTTTCACAGAACATGAAGAAAAAAAGCGTCACAAGCGCGGAGGTGGACATAAATTCCGTCGAATCCTCGACCGTTTCACGTCTTTTTCTGGGGGACGGAGGGATTTCCGTCAGCGGGAAGATAGACGGGACCATAAAGCTTATCGGGGAGGGGGAAAGCGGAGGGATATCGAAGATGGAATACCTGGTGTCCTCTCCTTCTTTTTCGGTTGCCATAGGCAAGGTGCAGGGGTTTGAGGTGGGGGAGGAGTACAGGAACCTGAGCGTCGTGCTTCGCGGCACCGCCAACCGCTTTGAATCGCGGGTCGAGAAGCTTTCCCTCACGAACCCGCAACTATCCCTGCAGGCGGAGGGAAAAGCCCCGTCTCCGCTTCGCTTAAGAAAGGGGGCCGCCCTTGATCTCTCCGTTACATTCAGGCCTTCTCCGGAGGATGTGAAGCTTGCTCTTGTCGGCAGTTTTCTTGGTTCCCGCGGAGACGGTAGCTTCTCCGGAAGAATCCGGGGAACGCTTGCGGAGCCCAGGATTTTAAAGGGGAACGGAGGCAGTTAAGAGCCCCGTTTTTACCCCCCTGCGGGCTATTTGACTTTGCCCTACCCCCTCGCTATCCTTCTCAAAAATATTCTCCTTAAGACTGGATAATGGACTCCAAAAAAGAACTTTCCGACGTAAGAAAAAAAATAGACGCCATTGATTCCGAGCTGCTTGAACTTGTAAACAAGCGGGCCGAGCTTGCGATAGAGGTAAGCGCACTCAAGAAAAAGGATCTTTTGGGAATTTACGACCGGAGCAGGGAAAGCGAGGTGGAGGGCAAGATAGCGGAAACCAACACCGGCCCCCTCTCCGACGAGGACGTCCTTCTTATTTTCAGGGAGATAATATCACGCTGCAGGTCCCTTCAGCACCAAGAGAAAGTCGCCTACCTCGGACCCGCGGGCAGCTTCTCAAACCAGGCGGCGTTTCGGAAGTTCGGTGCCGCCTCGGAGTTTTTTCCCGTAAACAGCCTCGAAGATGTGTTCGAGGAAGTGCACAGCCAGAGGGCCGATTTCGGCATAGTACCCGTCGAGAACTCGGTTGAGGGCTCGGTGGGGGACGTGCTTGACATGCTCGTCCGGTGGGACCTTGACGTCTCGTCCGAGTGTTTCGAGCGTATTGAACACTTCCTGCTCTCCATTGATGGAGACGCCAGTAAAATAAGGACCGTGGCCTCGCATCCCCACGCCCTCGGGCAGTGCAGGAAATGGATTGCCTCGAACCTCTACGGCGTCGCGCTTCTTGAGACCCCGAGCACCGCGGCGGCGGCGAAAATAGCCGCGAGGGACGAGAGCGTCGCCGCGATCGCAAGCGAGTTCTCAGGGTCGATATACAACCTGAAGACAATACAGAGCTACATAGAGGACAGCCCGCGCAACACGACCCGGTTCGTGGTGGTGGGAAGGGAGAAACCTCCCCCGAGCGGAGAAGACAAGACTTCGATCGCCTTTTCCGTCAAGGATGAGCCGGGAGCGCTTCACGCGACATTTTTTCTCCCCTTTTCCGAATCCGGCATAAACCTCACCAAAATCGAGTCCAGACCCTCGCGCGACGGGCAGTGGGAGTACGTGTTTTTCGCCGACTTCTCGGGACACCGCGAAGAGGAGGCTGTAAAGGAGGCCCTAGAGAGGGTGGAAGCCAACTGCGTTTTCCTCAAAGTGCTGGGATCCTATCCCGCCGAAACACCGGGATGAAGGCGGGCTTGGCGGACGAACCCCCCATGGAACCAAGAGCAAGCGTAAAGAACCTTATTCCCTATATTCCGGGAAAGCCGATCGAGGAGCTCGAGCGGGAACTCGGAATCCGGGGCGCGGCCAAGATGGCTTCGAACGAAAACCCCCTCGGCCCCTCCCCGCTTGCGAAAAAAGCGCTTTCAGAACACGTCTCGAAGGTAAACCTTTATCCAGACGGGGGCTGCTTTGAGCTCCGCCGGAAACTTTCCGAGAAGCTTGGGGTTCCCGAGGACACGATAGTAATCGGCAACGGCTCGAACGAGGTGATAGAGATCGTCGCAAGGACCTTTCTCGAGCCCGGGGACGAGGCCATCTACGGACGCCACGCGTTTATCGTTTACCCGATCGTCACCCAGTCGCTCGGGTGCTCGCACGTCGTCTCCCGGATGCCGGATCTTGTACACGACCTAAAGGACATGCTTTCCCTAGTGACCGAGAAAACGAAAATCATCTACATCGCGAATCCGAACAACCCCACCGGGACGATAGTGAGAAGGGATGAGCTCGAGTGGTTCCTCGAGCGGGTTCCCGAGAATATTTTAATACTCGTGGACGAGGCCTATTTCGAGTACGTGGACGACCCCGAGTATCCGGACACGCTTCGCTACCACTCGGTCCGCGAATCGCTCGTGACGGTGAGAACCTTCTCCAAGATTTACGGTCTTGCGGGGCTCAGGGTAGGCTACGGGGTTGCGTCAAGGGAGGCGGTTTCCTACATGGACCGGGTAAGGGAGCCGTTTAACGTGAACTCGGCCGCGCAGGCGGCGGCCTGCGCAGCGCTTGACGACGATAGACACGTCGCCCGCTCAAGGGAGCTTAACCGCACAGCAAAGGAGTATTTGCGCGAGAAGCTGGGCGAGCTCGGGGTCAGGTACACGGAGTCTCATACAAATTTCCTTCTCGTGGATCTCGAGAGGGATCCGATGCCGGTTTACGAGGCGCTTCTTCGCGACGGGGTCATAACGAGACCGGTGGGCGGCTACGGACTTAAAACACACCTGAGGGTAAGTTTCGGCCTCGACAGCGAAAACGAAAAATTCATTGAATCGCTTGGGAGAATTCTCGGAAGATGACTTTTAAAAAAGTAGCGGTGGTGGGTCTCGGGCTGATAGGAGGCTCCCTTGCGGCTGCCCTTCGCGAATCGGGGGAAGTTGGGGAAGTCTTCGGGGTCGAGCGGGACGCGGAGTCACTCCGCTTCGCCCTTGAAAACGGAATCACGGACTCAGGCGCTTCCGAAATCGGCCCCGGCATGTCGGAGTCAGAAATAGTTGTCGTTGCTACCTATGTCGACACCATAGCGCAGGTGGCCGGGGAAGTTTCCGGATTCGTTTCCCCCGGCACGGTGGTTTGCGATGTGGGAAGCGTAAAGGCTTCTTTGGTAAGGGAAATGGAAAAGGGCCCCCGGAATATCCGCTTTGTCGGAGCCCATCCCATCGCGGGGAGGGAAACATCCGGCGTCATGGAGTCTGACCCCGGTCTTTTTTCAGGGAAAAGATGCGTTGTCACTCCCACGGAAAGCACAAACCCCGAAGCTCTTTCCATGGTGAAAACACTTTTTTCGCTCATTGGAAGCGAGGTGGTCGAGATGAATCCCGAATCCCATGACGAGATCTTTTCGCTTGTAAGCCATCTTCCCCATGCGGTCGCCTACTCGCTTGTGAGCGCGGTGGCTTCTGGGGGAGGAGACAGAAACCTTTTTGATTTTTCAGGCGGGGGCCTTGCCGACTTCACTAGGATCGCCGGCAGCTCCCCCGAGATGTGGGCCGGTATTTTTATCGAGAACCGCGAGGCGCTGCTGGGCGCCATCCGCGGCTTCGCGGGAAAGCTCGGGGAAATTGAAAAAGCCATCGCCTCCGGTAATGTAGAAGATCTGACAGTTCTTTTGAAGGAAGCCTGGGATTCAAAGAAGAATCTCGGGGAGTGAGAAGATAATGTCTGAGAAGATAGAGAAAACGGATGAGCAGTGGCAGGAGGAGCTCTCCCCCGAGGAGTTTCTTGTCACGAGGAAGAAGGGCACCGAGAGGGCCTTTACCGGAAAGTACCACGACCATCACAAAAAGGGCATGTATACCTGCGTGTGCTGCGGGCAGAAGCTTTTCCGTTTCTCAGAGAAGTTCGATTCCGGCACGGGATGGCCGAGCTTCTGGGAGCCCGTCTCGCAGGAGAACATAGAGGAGAAGACCGATCATTCCCACGGGATGACGAGAACGGAGGTTCTCTGCTCAAAGTGCGACGCACACCTGGGACATGTTTTCCCCGACGGCCCCAAGCCCACAGGGCTTAGATACTGCATAAATTCTGCCTCTTTGGATTTTGAAGAAGAGTAGCAGGGAAGTGGCGACGGGTGGGTTCGAACCACCGACACAGGCCTTATGAGAGCCCCGCTCTACCCCTGAGCTACGCCGCCCCCTAAAAAAAGGTAATTCGAAAAGCAGGAAATTATACCGGAACCCCATGAGGATTCAACGCACGGACACGAGGGTTCAGGGGAAATTGACGTAGCCTCGGTTCTGCCTAAATCAGCCGGCCGCCGCCCCGTTTTTTCCCGCTTCTTCCTTTATTAGTCCCAGTTCCAGAAGCTTCCTGTAGGTCTTGGTGTGGGAGCCGTGGTGGGAGAAGGTCTCTATGTCCCCGGGCTCGTCAATGTCGATGCTGATATTGAAGTTTCTGTAGACGTCGCAGGGCACGTATCTACGCTCGGCCTCCTCCCTGTGTTTCCTGAAACTGTCGTTTCCGAACATCGAAGGTATGCTGTCGGGAGGCTTTCTCAGTATTGCGTTTGTGCCGAACTCATCTTCTGAGGGAACGAGGATCACGGATTTGCCTTTCTTCTCTTTCTCAAGGACGGAATCGAGGTCCTCACCGGTTATTAAAGGGGCGTCGCCCGGGATTACGAGCACGGACTTTGCGCCCATTTTTCTGCAGACCTGGATCGCAAGATCAACCGAAGAGCTCTCCCCGAGCTGGCTCTCCTCCCTTATTACGTCAAACCCTTCCTCAAGGGCCATTTTCTCCGCTTTCCTGTCGAGAGTAACGACGACCTTGTTATCAGCGAGCTTCGATTCGCCGACCGCGGAGAACACGTCTTCCAGCATCACGTAGGCAAGTTCGGTTCTCTGCTTGTTGCTGAGCACCGATGCAAGCCTTTCGTTTGCCCTTGAAAGATCTTTTACGGGAACCAATATGAATTTCAAAACTGCTACCTCGCTGTGGCGGGTCTCCAACCACGCACTATTGTATCAATAAAAGTATCGCTTGAAAAACAGAAAAGCCGAGGGATTCTGAAGTGTTGCTTCGGGCATTGACATTTGTCACTTGACACATTACACTGCTTGAGTGATTAAATCGTTTCGTCATCGTGGTCTAAAGGCTTTATATAGAGGTGAACGTCCGGCGAAAATCGCGCCTGAGCACATTGCAAAACTTAAGCGTATACTGACTGTGTTGGACCAAAGCAGTGGACCAGAAGATATGAATCTGCCCGGCTTCCAGTTGCACCGACTCAAAGGTTCGTTAAAAGGTTATTATGCTGTTTCAGTTTCGGGCAACTGGCGGGTCACGTTCCGGTTCAAAGATGGCGATGCTGTGGATGTCAATTATTTGGATTATCATTGAATGGTCCATATGTGATTAAAGGAGAAAAATTATGGCAATGAAAGATCCTGTACATCCGGGCGTTATCGTACGCGAGGATTGTATGGAACCCTTGAATCTATCGGTTACCGAGTGCGCAAAAGTGCTTGGGGTTGCACGCCAGACGCTTTCCAATCTTGTCAATGCAAAAGCATCCGTTTCCGTTGAAATGGCCTATAGATTGTCGAAGGCATTTGGTTCGACTCCGAGAACTTGGCTTGGCATGCAGTTGGCATTTGATCTTGCCCACACGCAGGAGTTAGAAGAGAAGATCAAGGTAAAGCGTGTTTCTGTAGAGCGTGGATCAAAAGCGAGGACGACTCCGCAGTCGGGGTAAAACAGAGAATCCGGTTCGCACACGCTATCTTGGGCTTTATTGACAATAAAAGACCCCTGTATATAGAATGATTAGCGGAAACTAGCCGCTACGCCGCGAAGAAAGGAGCCCAGTCTAACAATGACCCGCAAAGCCGTTTTAAAAAGAGAAACATCCGAAGTCAGCGCCAGCGTCGAGCTTGATCTCGACGGAACCGGGAAATTCGATATCTCGACGGGGGTGCCGTTTTTCGACCACATGCTGAGCCAGCTCGCAAAGCACGGCTACTTCGACCTCACGGTCAAGGCCGAAGGGGACATCGACGTTGATTTCCACCACACCGTGGAGGATGTCGGGATAGCGCTCGGGGAAGCTTTCTCAGAAGCCCTGGGCGACAAGAGGGGAATCACTAGGTACGGGCACGCCGTAATCCCTTTTGACGACGCGCTTGTTGTTGTGGCAGTCGATCTCAGCGACAGACCCTGCTTTGTTTTCAAGGGGGAGATTCCCGCTGGCAAGGTCGGGGACTTTGACTCGGAGCTTGCCGAGGAGTTCTTCAAGTCCCTCACGAACTCGCTTCGCTGCAACCTGCACATCGAGTTTCGCCACGGAACGAACCTGCACCACATAATAGAGGGCATGTTCAAGGCTCTGGGAAGATCCATGGATGTAGCCTCGGCGCTTGACGGGCGCCGCGACGATATTCCCTCGACCAAGGGGACGCTCTAGTGATTTCCATAGTGGATTACGGGATGGGGAACTTAAGAAGCGTCGAGAAGAGCTTTACCTCCCAGGGCATAGAGGTCCGCGTTACCGAGGACCCGGGCGACATAGAAGGCTCAAGCGGCCTCGTGGTTCCCGGGGTCGGGGCTTTCGGCGACTGCGTGAGGAACCTTCGCGAGCGCTCCATGACCGGCCCAATAAAGGATTTTATCGAAAGCGGGCGGCCTTTTCTGGGCATATGCCTCGGCTTCCAGGTCCTGTTCGAATCAAGCGAAGAGGCTCCCGGAGAAGAGGGCCTTGGGATCCTCAAAGGGAAGGTCGTTCGGTTCCGTGTCGAGGAAAAGAAACTGAAGGTGCCCCACATGGGCTGGAACAGGGTGAGCGCGCCCGAGCAGACTCGCATACTCGAGGGGATACCGCAGCAAAGCTGGTTTTACTTCGTTCACTCCTACCACGTGGTTTCGGATGAGCCCGGCGCGGATGTTCTGCTTTCCGACTATGGGGGCGAGTTCGAGGCGGGGGTCATATCGGGAAATCTTTCCGCCTTCCAGTTCCACCCTGAAAAAAGCTCCGACTACGGGCTCATGATCTTGAGGAACTTCTCGAAGCTCTGCCTTGAGAACTGATCCTTCTCCATTCCGTAGACCGCCTCGTAAGCGGCGTAGCTCCTTATGATTTTCTTTACGTAGTTCCTTGACTGCTCAAAGGGGATTTCCTCTATGAACTCGTCAATGTCGAGCGTCCCGTTTTTCTCATACCACGTCTTGGCGCTTGTGGGGCCGCCGTTATAGCCGGCTAGGCTTATGGCGAAGTTGCCCTCGAAGATCTCAAGCAGCCAGCTCAGGTAATAGCATCCCAGTTCAAGGTTTATGTCGGGAGAGAAAAGCTGGGAAGCCTGGAAATTGCTAAGACCCGCCTTGGGTGCCGTCTCAAGAGCCGTCGAGGGAAGCAGCTGCATGAGCCCCCTGGCGTCGGAAACCGAAACCGCCTCCTTGTCAAAATGGCTTTCCTCTCTTATGACGGAATAGACCAGGAACTCATCAAGCGTGTATTTGCGCGAAAAAACCTTCACCCGCTCCTCAAAGCCCTTCGGGAAGGAGAGGCGGAGCGCCTCGGGGGACCTGACGCCGTTTGCCAGGGTTATTGAGGTTTTGTAATCCTGTGCCTGCAGGTAAAGCGAGGCGAGGTAGAGGCGCTGCGCGCGCGTTTTCGCCCGGGGCCGCAGAAGCTCGGCTTCCCTAAGGGCAAGATCGTATACCCCGGCCTTGACGAAGAAAAGAAATTTCTCGAGCGCGGGATTTTTCCCGAAAGGGTTTCCCGACCAGGCAGCGGCGGGAGGCGGGGTGTGAAGCAGGTTTTCCCCGAGCCTCATCTTCGCGAGAGCCGAGTAGTAGGTGATTTTCGGGGATCCGGCGAGTTCTCCAAGCGCGAACAGCGCCCCGGGCTTGTCTCCCGCCCGCTCGGATGCCCTAGCGTACCAGTAAAGAAAGCGCTCCCGGTCCCTCCCCTTCGCCCAGGCGCGGTCGGAGAAAGCCTCAGCGGCCTTTTCGTACTCCTTTTTACTATAGTGCATCCACCCGAGGTTCCACGCGCTTTCCCGGGCCTCTTCCCTTCCGGGGTATTTCTCGATAACGAGGCGGTAGAGCCGGTGGGCCTCTTCAGGCTCGTTGCGCAGGTGGCGAAGCCTCGCAGCCTTAAGAAGCGACTTGGACGTCCAGGAGCTTTTGGGGTTTAGCCTGTGGAGTCTCTCGAAAACGCCTATGGCCTCCTCTTCTTTCTCCATGCTCATGAGAGTCACGCCCCTCCAGTAAAAGGCCTTCGGGGAATCAATCCCCGAGAATACCTTCAGGGCTTCTGGAAACCGGGAAAGCCTGTAGAGGCAGATGCCGGTTTTCGTTCTTACCGCGTTTGTTCGCGGCGCTCCGGAGAAGGCCTCAAGCGCCCCCTCCCAGTTGCCGGCCTCGAACATGACGTCCCCTCTTTTTTCAAACTGCTGCGGCGAAGGGGTAAAGACTTTTCCGTTTTTCTTGTGAAGCTCGAATGCGTAATCCGAGAAGCTTACCTCCGGGTGCTCTGCCCATATCCTCTCGAATATCTCGGAGGCCGCGGGGAAGTCTCCCTGTCTCTCCTTTATTTCGCCGAGGTTTTTCAGGTAAACGGCTTTTTTCCACCTGCTGTCGGTCCGCTGGGCAAGATGGGAGTATGTTTTTTCCGCCTCCGCGTGACGATCGTTCTCGAGGTGGATGTCAGCAAGCCGCTCACGGGCGTCATGGCCGATCGCCGAGTCCGGGTGGTGTTTCAGTATCTTCAGGAAAAGCGCCTCTGCCCTCTCCTTCTGCCCGAGGCCTAAAGCCGCCTCCGCTTCGTAGTAAAGCAGATAATCCTCTATAAAGATGAGCTTATCCTTTATCTCGGCGAGAGCCCCGTGCACCTCGGCGTGCTGCCGCTCCCGGGCGTGGCAGTGAACCTTGAGAAACCACGCCTCGAGGGTTTTCTCGGTGGATTGCAGGACTTTTTCGCAGTCGACGTGGTTGGCGCGCGCGCCCTCGGCCGCGGCGGCGAGGAGAAGCAGGGCAAGGAGAAAGACGCTGAGAGCTGCTTTTTTCGGATCCATCACCTTGAGTTCTCCGTGGCCAGAAGGTCTCTTATGCCTTCCCCGAAGAGATTAAAGGAAAGCGCCGTTATGAAAATCGCGATGCTTGGAAACACTATAAGGTGGGGGAAAGTCCTTATTCCCTGCCACCCGGTGCTCGCAAGCGTGCCCCAGCTCGCCTCAGGCGGAGATATCCCGAGGCCGAGAAAGCTGAGGGTGGATTCCGTGAGGATTGCGTAAGGAACTGAAAACGTGACGGTGACTATGAGGGGACTTAGCGTGTTCGGAAGTATGTGCCTTGCGAGAATGGTACGCGGCGAGGCCCCGAGCGCCCTTGCGGACTCAACGTACTCAAACGACTTTATCTGCAAAACACTTCCCCTCACTATCCTCGCGACCCTCATCCACGACATCACCCCGAGAGATATTACGATGCCCGTAATCCCCGTTCCGATAACGAGCGTCAGAAGGACTATCAGCAGAAGGTCCGGGACGGCGTAGAACACGTCGACCGTGCGCATTATAAGCTCGTCCGTTTTCCCCCCGGCGTATCCCGAGACCGCTCCGAGAACCGTTCCGATGACAAGCGCCATCGCGGCGGTTCCGACGGCGACCGCTATCGATATCCTCGAGCCGTGGATTACCCTGCTCAGAAGATCGCGTCCCTCCTGGTCCGTTCCCATGAGGTGCACGGAATCGGGGGCGCGAAGCGCGTTTGCGAAATTCGTCTGGTCGTACTCGTAGGGGGAGAGGGCGGGCGCGAAAATCGCGACCAGAATTATAAGGAATATTATCGTTCCCGTGATTATTATCTGGGTTTTTACGTACATGCTGTTTTGGGCCCGGGACGCTCAGGCGTCCTTTCTGTGTGAGGCCCGGACTACCGTCTTTATTCCGCCGCGGACGTTGAAGTCGCCCGTCACCTCGACCGACCTCGGATCGCACGCGGAGACGAAATCGTTGAGGATCCTGTTCGTCACGTGCTCGTGGAACTCGCCCGTGTTCCTGTAGGAGAACATGTAGAGCTTAAGGGACTTAAGTTCCACGCAGAGCCTGTCGGGCACGTACTTTATTGTGATGGTCGCAAAGTCCGGCTGTCCCGTTTTCGGGCAAACGCAGGTAAACTCGGGACACGATATCTCGATTTCGTAATCCCTCTCCGGGTTTTTGTTCTCGAAAGTCTCGAGGATTTCCGGGCTCGGTTCGTCCATTGGCCAGAAACGCCGCGCGGCCTTTGCGGGCGCCACCTCCGTATCCGCTTAATTTATCAGATGTCAGCCGGTAATCAACCCCGGCCGCGGGAGTTTGCTTTGGTTTGACACCGCGGAGTTTAGAGTCAATAATCTTTTCTCCGCATTCTGGGGCATCGTATAACGGCAGTACAGCGGACTCTGGATCCGCTAGTCTAGGTTCGAATCCTAGTGCCCCAGCCAGCTTTTCGTCTTTGACAATTTTGGTTTCTGTAAAAAATGGGATTTAGCAAGCAGAACATATCTGCAAATATAGAAATTTGGCCACTTCTATATTCTTTTCAGCGTTATTGTCAAAGGGCTTTGGGAAATCAAGCCTAAATCTAGTCACAGATTATATTCTGTAATTTTATCCTTGACTTACAGCTTTTATCCTGTTAACATTGGTTTTACTTACAGAATATAGGCTGTGATATGACAAACAAATTTAAGTATATGCAATTGCAGACGCTGGATGACCACCTTTCCAGAGTGAATGTTTGCGACCGTCCCTCTGGCGGTTGGATTCGTGCTGTCCGCACCTCGCTTGGCATGAGCGTTCGTCAGATGGCGGAACGTATAGGCATCACACAGCAATCCGCCGCTCGTTTGGAGAAAAACGAGATCAATGATGCGATTACACTTAGGTCGCTTCGCAAGGCGGCTGAAGCATTGGATTGCAGGCTCGTTTATGTTTTTGTTCCAAATGATGGCTCCTTGCGGAACATCGTGCGCAAGCAGGCGCTCAGAAAGGCTCGTGATATCGTTGATCCTGTGGACCACAGCATGATGCTTGAAGCGCAGGATGTAGGCGACAGGCAGGAGAAAACCGCCCAAATCGCTGATGAGTTGGTGCGCAACCCTGCCATCAGTCTGTGGGACTGAAATGGTTCAGTATCGTTATACAGAGGGCCAGACCCCGCTTAGCGAGGAAGAGAAGGAACATCTCGTTCCCACCATATTAATGCGTGAAGATCTGGACCGTTTCGAGCGGAGAAATTTATCCTGAACCTTCATAAGCGCATGTTCGGTCGTGTCTGGAAATGGGCAGGTCAGTACCGAAAATCCGACAAAAACATCGGCGTCAACTATTCCCTCATCCAGACCGAATTTCGCAAGTTGCTGGACGATGCCGCTTATTGGCTGGAACACAATACCTACGGTGTTACTGAACTGGCCGTTATTTTTCATCACCGGTTAGTGAAAATTCACCTTTTTCCGAACGGCAACGGCCGACACGCGCGCTTGCTTGCCGATGTAATAGTTGCCAAATATGGTGGTGAAAAACTCACATGGGGCGGTGGTGCCGACCTCACTGCGTCTGAAGATGTCCGCGAACGCTATATTGCGGCACTGCGTGAGGCTGACTCTGGTATCTATGATTCCCTGATTTCGTTTGCTAAGTCGTAATTCATTAGAAACTAACCATGTAAAGGAGTTACCGAAATGTCTGGACACAAGCTGTCACCTGAGAACGGAGAAAAACAACCCGCTCGGGTCGAGCCTAAAGATGAGGCTGAATCCAGTTTTTTCTCACGTATTTCCGGTTCGTTAAAGGGTACTGTAACTATCTCACCGGGTGTGGACTTGACCTTGCCTGTCGGCAGGGAATGGGACATCACTGAATAAATAAAGGCGGATTGCCCGAAGCAACATCACTCCATTATCTCGAATCGGAATATGTCCGGCCTTGAGAAATGCCCCACGGAGTCTATTACGGTCTTTGCCCTTATTATCTGGTCAAGCTCGATCTCCGCGTAGAGAATCTCTTCCTTTCCGTATACGGGGCCGATTATGTACTGTCCCCTGGGGTTTATTATGCCGCTTCCCCCGGGGTAATCCCAGATCGTATGCTCCTTCAGGGGAAAGGAGTCGGGAATCATATCCTCTTCTATGAAACCGGCTGAGATTATGACGAACACCTGTCCCTCAAACGCGTACTGTCGGCTCGCGAAATCCATCGTGTCCTTAACGAACGAGTGTCCTCCCCAGAGACCCACGTGCACCTGCTCCCCCTTGGTGAACATCGCGTACTTCTCAAGGGTCATGTGGTGCTCGTAGCAGAAAAGTCCCCCTATTTTCCCGATTTCGGTGTCAAACACCCTCACGTCCTCGGCGGTTCCGTTCGCCCATACGCATTTCTCGCTGTCAATCGACATCAGCTTTCTGTGCCTTCCGAGAAGGGAGCCGTCCTTGCCGAAGTAGAGTATGGTGTTGTAGAGGGTTCCTCCCTCTTTTTCGTTAACCCCTATTACGACGCAGGTCTTGGCCCGCTTCGCCGCATTGCCGATTCTTTTGGTGTCCTCCCCGGGAACCTCGACCGAGTTTCTGTGTAGCTCGACGTGGGCGTCCATGGTGAGCTTTTTCTCGGCCCCGAACCCGAGATCCTTCGGCCAGTAGGGATAGGTGGGTATGAAGGCCTCGGGGAAAACCACGAGTTCAGCCCCGTTTCCCGCTGCTTCCTTTATAAGCCTGAGGACCTTGTCGACCGTGCCCTTTCTGTCGAGAAAAACGGGAGCTGCCTGCACCGCAGCCGCCGTGAAGGATTTTCCGTTGCTCATAATGGGTTATTATACAACGGAACTCAGGGAAAATGCAGATTCATTTTGAGTTTGCGTCTCTCTTTGGAACCAGAGCATGACCCTCCCGCCTGCGTTTAGTGGTCAGGGGAAACAAGGGTTACGTGGTCACCTTCAATTTTCTCCCGGAATCTCTCCGGCATGTCATCCCACACGAACAGGTCCACCCGAAACGGAAGATCGCTCTGTTCAAGAGCTTCCCGAAGATCGCCGACCTGTCTTCTCTGTCCGCTTCCGGCAAATACCACCATGTCGAGATCCGAACTCTTTTTCGCGGCAAGCCTCGCGCGGGAACCGTATACCCAGACGCGGGTATTCGGAAGATGCTTTTTAAGCAGCGCAAGAAGAACGCCGCGCTGCTCAGAAGAGATATCAATAGCTTTTACTGTTTCCATGTTTCTCCGCTCATTGTTTCGTAAAGACCTGTGGCATCGTCAATAAAGCTGCTTATGATTCCAAGGCATCTTCTGGCCTTTCCCTCATCATAGTCATGGCTTGTATTGATGCGGCTGTTTGCGTAATCAAGCCATTTTTCGATCGGTGAGGGGAGAAGGTTGTTTTCAAAGGCCAGTCTGAAAACAGGTTTCGGGCTGTTTGGGGCATCTGGAACGCCGAGTTCCTCTGCGAGGTGGCGTCTCAGCACCTTCCATAGGCAGTCGTAACAGACCTCAAACCTGTGTATGACCGACTCGGCCACAGCTTCCCGCATTATCGAATCCAGGTCAGAGTTCTCTATGGCACGGTAATTTCCGTACTGTTCCTCAAGGCGTTTCAGGGAATTTTGAAATTTGTCGTATTCAATCATGAAAACGATCCTTCATTGCCAAGTCCTGTCTTCCCGGCGAAGCTCCTCGTGACTGCGGTGGAGGATTTCGGAAAGAACCTGAAGCCGGACTCCACCTATCATAAAGGATTTCCCGTTGCTCATAATGGGTTATTATATAACGGAAGTTAAAAAAAAGCAGGGTTTCTGACCCGAAGCGAGGGGGTAAAAATGGCAAGACTTGATGGAAAAACGGCGCTCATAACGGGCGGGGGAGAGGGAATAGGAAAAGCTACGGCGCTTTTGTTCTCAGCAGAAGGCGCCAACGTGGGCATAATGTCGAGAACCGCGGAGAGGCTTGACGAGGTGGTTTCTGAGAACCCGGGACCCGGGGAGATAAGGGCCTATCCGGGTGACGTTTCCATAGAAGAGGACGCAAAGAGGGTGGTAGAGGCCTTCTACGGAGATTTCGGAAGGGTCGACATACTGTTTAACAACGCCGGGATACTTGAGGGCGGCACTGTGGTGACTACCTCTAACGAGGTTTGGGACCGCACGATCGACATAAACGTGAAGGGGGTCTTTCTCGTAAGCAAGTACGTGGTTCCGCTCATGGCCAAGCACGGCGGGGGCTCCATAATCAACAACTCAAGCGTGCTCGGCATCGTGGGGATGGAGGGCTGCGTGGCGTATAATGCCTCTAAGGGAGCCGTGAGGCAGATAACGAGGAGCATGGCCCTTGATCACGCGAAGGACAACATAAGGACAAATTCCGTCTGTCCCGGCTACATAAAGACCAAGATGGACCCCGAGTTCATGGGGAACCCCCCGGACGCGGAGGAGCAGCTCGACGCGATAGCGGCCGACATGATTCCCCTTGTTAGAAGGGCCGAGGCGGAGGAGGTGGCCCACTCGGTGCTCTACCTGGCTTCGGACGAGGCCCGGTACGTTACGGGTTCCGATCTTGTTATAGACGGGGGCTGGACCACGCTTTAGGTGCGGCGGGGGAGAAACTTTTAGAGAACAAACCAGAGACAAAGGAGGGATTTTCAATGGAAGTTTTTGAAGCAATGGGCACGAGGAGAAGCTTTAGGTTCTATAAGCCCTGGAAGGAGGTTGAGAACTGGAAAATACAGAAGATGCTCCAGGCGGCGCGGTACTGCTCCTGCCAGGGCAACTGCAACTCGACCGAGGCGATAGTCATAGACAAAAGGACCTATCCCCCGGAGAAATTCGAGAAGATAGTTGAATGCGGATCCGCGTTTAACGAGATTCACCTGCGCCAGGCCCCGATTATCGTTGCGTGGCTGATAAACCTGGACGCCTGGTACAAGGAGCTCATACAGACCTTCCAGGTGCTGTTTCCCGCGAGGGCCATAACCGCCGCTCACGGCTGGACCTACAAGATACTTACCGAGAACACCTATCCGAGGCTAATGAGTTTTCCCAAGGACAGGGCGGAGGATCTTCTGAGGGTCGAGGCGGGCCAGGCAATAGCGAACGCCATGCTCGCGGCCACTGACCTGGGACTCGGGTGCTGCCTTATAGCCACGGGCAGAAAGCCGGCAGAGTTCCCGAAGGTTCTCGGGACTCCGGAGAACATAGTCCCTATCTGGCTCATGACGGTGGGATATGCGGCCGAGGACCCCGGGCAGAGACCGAGGAAAAGGTTCGACAGGCTCTATCACTCAAACGAATACGGAACTCCGCTTGCCGAGGACCAGGACGTGCGGAAGGAGCTTGAGGGGGAGAAACTCATACAGCCCATGGATCCGCTTCCGGGGAGGGAGGAGGAGCTTCGTCACATATGCAGGATGTTCGGTTTCACGGAAGATATGTGCGACATGCCGAAGGAGAAGGTACTTGAGATGTACGAGGAGGACTCTCCCTATTACGGGGAGCTTCCCCCGGGCCTTGAGGAAAGAGGGGTCTGAGAAAAAACCATATATAATAAGGAGAAGGGCGCAGCTATCTTCGGGGTTTCTCCCGAGGGGGCTGCGCTTTTTTGTGCTACTGCTTTTTGTACTCGCACTTGCGGAGATTCTGTTTTATGTGTGCCACCACTTGTGGTCTCCATTGTGGCAATAAATCCTTTGCCAAAAAACTTATTGCCAAAAAATCCTTTGTCAGGCAGATAATGGAAAGCCATCCTGTCCTGACTGAAACCATGGAACCGCTCTGGCACGCGGTGCGGGCGGAGACGGGCGAAGAACTCGAATCCCTGCCCGCGGAGATCACTCAAGCCGTAATTGATATAAGGAAGAGGTTCTCGGAGAAAAAAAAGATGTTGCCAGGAACAACGCCGCTATCAAGCCGATAGATTTCCCCTATTTCCTGTGCTCGCACTTACAGAGGTTCTGCCTTGACCGCCGCCTTCCATGTAGATTGCGACATTCACGGGTTTGCGCCCAGCTCGCCCATTCGCCAAAGATCCCCAAGCGCGTAATCCTCCAGCCAGTGCGCGAGTTTGGCGGAGTCGAGATGTCGTAGCGTCGTTCCCGCTCCGGATCGCTCGCAGGCGACTACCGTATCCGGCTTGGGGAAGGTATCGGCTTGAAGCGATTCTGAATAGCATGTCGGCGCAAGCGTTCCAATACCTCATAGCAGGAACTCTGATTTCATATTTTCGACAAAGTCTGGACCGCAATGGTCAAATCCAAAGAGTTGGAGTATCGGGCAAGCCAAATCTGACACAACCGTCGCCCACTCATCTTCAAGTTTCTCCACGGCGCATGTTTTCTCTGTAGTGAGTTTGTCCGCTTTCGCTACGCGACGCAGGGAATAATAAACTGAACGATTGAAATCAGAAATTTCCCGGTTCCCGAGGCCCATCCAGGTGCAGCGGAAACTCACTTGGGATGCCGTTTTAAACTCTTTTGCCAGCAACATCGCGTGAGTGACCAGTTCCGCCGTCTCCCGGATAACTGTTTCGGGAGACAGCCAGGTGCCAGCACTTCGGCTAAGCTCTTCAACGCTGTCTGGCCTGTCTTCCCTGTAGGCCCTAATCAGGCTCATGCGTCCATCGGGCGCGACGCGCTGAAGTTCCGGAAACCAGAGACCCGCGCCGTGTGGTTCGACATCGTTAATCATAAAATTGCCCTCAAGCAAGTATTCTCCTTCGTCCGATTCCTTTGGTCGGGGTGCCGGTTTGATTTTCTGCAGGAATTTCGGGTCAAACATGCTCCAGCCTTTCCACACCGTGGTGCGGACTCCGTTAACCACTTTTTCCAAGACTTGGAGAAACGGCCGCGGAGAAAATTTTTTCTCGTCTGGAGAGATCAAGTAACTCAGCTGGTAGCGATTATCTTTTAGCGACGGCCAGATAGAACCTTGAGCCTTGGAAAGCAGGTCAAGGAAACGCTTCTCCGTTTCTTCATGCCAAGTCTCCAGCCGTTGTCTTGTGGCAGGCACTTCTCTTTCCGGCGTTCCTGGAACTCTACTCGAGTGCAGCCGCACCATGAAACGTTCGTGTTTTTCAATGAGGTCGGGGTTGGAACCGTTATGTTCTTTCATCCCTTTTATGATTTTCCGTGATACCCCCATCCCAAGATTTTCCATGTATCCGTAATCTCGCATGAAATCTTTGAGCAGTGGATTTCTGGAAGACCGAGCTCCGTCGCGCATGCTCTCCGGTGTTATCCCGTTCGGGAGCTTTCCGGGCGAGGTTATTTCCAGTCTGTCACTATAAACCGCCAGTTCAATGTCGGTACCCGATAGAAGGTAGTCTCTGTGTGTCAAGGCGTTTACTATGGCTTCCCTGACGGCATCCTCAGGGTATGTTGGCCTTTCCACGCGGCGAGCACCGTCTTCAAGAACGGCCGATACGGAGGTGTTGCGCCGGACGAAATCCACGGACTGTTCTACTAGGCCCGTTTCCAGAAGGTTGCCCTTGCTGTCCATAAGCGGGGCCATGGCTCCTCGAAGCTGCTTCCGTTCTCTTGTAGCGTATTCTTTTTCCGTTCCTGCAAACGCCACGGCGTTGATGCCTGCCTGCGGCAGATATCGGTTCGGCGTTGTTCCGAACAGCAGCATACCGCCGACCGTTACTACATCTTCGTCCATAATTTCCATGTTTGAAAGCAGGGTAATCCATCCCGCGTCGTCATCTGGAAAGTCCCGCTGGAGAATACGCCCGAAGTAGTCTTTAAGCCGACGACGGTCCAAGTCGTTGATTGTCGTTCCCGAAATCGGTCGGGAGTCGACGCGCAACATATGTCTTTGCTGGAACAGACGACTCATCTCCTCAAGAGTTGGTTCACGGCTTTGGGAACCAACTCTTATATAACAGACCGTTCTGTTATTGTGCCAGCGGCTGTGTGCGTAAAGACCCTGAGGAACGCGTACGACCGCAACATTTTTGCCTGGTTCTACTTCTTCAATGATTTCAAAATACGGGATTATAGCCGGCCTGATTTTGTCTCTGCACGTGTTCATCACCCATTCTTCAAGACCCTCTCGGACAAGGCCCGTGACGCTTCCGTCATCTTCAACGCCGAGAAGCACGATGCCACCCTCAAGATTGGAAAAAGCGACAAGTTCTTTCGCGAGATCGTGGTTTTGCAGGGTGTCGCGTTTGAACTCAACGCCTGAATTCTCACCGTTGGCAATAATTTCCAGAAGTTCTGTTCGTGTTATCATGTCTCAGAATCCGTACTTGGAGCGACGCATCTCGAAAGCGTCCTTGCCGCCTTCCAGAATTTCTTCAACCAATTCTCGAACCAGCTGAGAATCAATGGAACCCATATGCTCAGTTGCTATATCTGCTTGACCCGTCTCAGCTTTACCCGATACGTCTAGGCCGAGGATCAGTTCGGCATCGCCTAGAACCGGAATATTTGCATTGTGGGTAGAGAACACGAACTGTCGGCGCTGTTTCTCCGTGCGCATGATCGGCACTATGCTTTCGGTGATGAAGCGGTTATCAAGATCATCCTCCGGCTGATCAACAACAAGCGGGGAATTTGATTCAAGCAGGAGCAACAGAAGTATGGCCGTGGCCTTCTGACCCGTGGAAAGTGATTGTAGCTTCTGCCATGTCTCCGGTTCCCCCTCTGCTGCCGTGTTCAGTTCGATCTCGGTTATAGTCGGAAGTTCCAATTCTTCAATCCTCATGAACAGACCGGGACCGGCTTTTGCTATCCGCGCCGCAGCCCTTGGGGGAAACCGATATTTTTCCATGAGTGCTTCTTTGCCCTTTCGGCATTGCTCGGCGAATTCCTGGAGAGACAACTGATCAGTTTCTCGCAGTTTCTCGAAGGCAGCGACGAGTTTTCCCCCAACTTCCCTCAATAGCTGTTCAAAAGGGTCGTAGTTTCCGGCCATCTTGACATCAACCCGTACTCGGCCATGCAGTTTTTTTGAAACTTTTCTGGACGCCTTGGCAATCTCACGATATTCGCTGTTCTTGAGGTCTTCCCATTCCGAGAGAAGTTTTCGGCGGTCCGACTCGTATGCGGACAGGTTACGCTTAAGAGTTTTGGCTTTGTCTTTTAAAGGACGCAACTCCTCGATTTGATGTCTCAACTGTATGAACTCGGCACCATCAATTTTTGATTTCTGGAGATCCCGCAATAGCTTTTCGTAAGTTTTTTCGATAGCATTTCGTTTTTGCTCCCAGCGCGATTTGATTTCTGCTATCGCCTTATCTGTTTCGGAGACGGCCTTGGCAAATCGACCAGCAACTTTGGCGAGGTTTCCGCTCAGGGATCCAAGAACCGTTTTCGTTTCAAGCAAGATCTCGGCGTTCGGCAATCCTTCAAGTGCTTTATCGGAGACGAAGGCCATGTCGATCGGAAGTTCCTCCATCAGTTCACTGTAAAGCGTGCGTATCGGTTCCAATCGCTCTTTAGCCTCGGAAAACAAGCGTTCCTCCCGGACCAGCATACTTTTTTCTTTGAGTCGCTCCGCAAGCCCAACCTTCACAAAGCGCTTTTGCGTTTCTTCAAGACCGGGCAGTTTTGCCAGTCGTTCATCAAGCGCTTCTATCTCGCGCCGCGCATCCAGTATCCGGTTTCTAGATCTCTCCAGCTCCAAGCGGAGTTTAGCCTTGCGCCCGGAAAGGGACGGGTCGTGTTCCACGAAGCGGTCTAAAAGCAGAGTCAGCTTTTCGCTGCTCTTGGTAAGTTCGGAGATTTCGTGCTGACCGAACACTTCCACTCTAGGTATCACTTCTGCTGGAGACAGGGCTAGGATCTCGCCATTTTCATCCTTTACTATGGGTGGATTCGGTACCGAGCGTTCAATAGTGTAGTAAGTTTCGGACGGTTTATGAGACCGCACCAGCATTGAGATTTTCGTACCGGGACTGAGCACGTGCCGAACTATGCCTTCATGAGCCTTCCGGGCTTCTTCTCCGAGCGGTTCGAGATTCAGCACATAGCGTATGCTTTCAATCGCCGTGGATTTTCCTGTGCCGCGCCCGCCGACCAATACGTTGAGATTGCCGTTGAAATGCACCGAGGTGTCGCCTAAGAATCCCCCTTCCCAAGTCATTGCAAGAAACTCGGAATGGGGTTCTGGGCTTGTATCGCTGTGCAGCCTTACGCGCGACTCTGGGTCAAGGAACGCTTGGCGGAGAGCTTCAACAGATACTTCCGACATCTTGATAAAACACGATGCCCTATCTTTTTCGAGATCTTGTGGATCGTTCACGTCTGACCCGTTGATGATGGCTGGCGGACATTTTCGTCTGTACTTGTCGTCTTTGTTTTCAAGTATTCTCCTGATTCCTTCCGGTGCGGAACTGACGGGTCCTGGGAGTGCGCAGGCAAGCAGGTTCGGTGATTTCCAGACATTGATGCGCGATTTACCGGAAAGCGTTTTCAGCAAACCTCCATCGCCTGCTACATGCGCAGCAATGCAAATTGCGCCCCATGCTTTCGAATGCTCCAGAAGCTCCATAGAGTCTAGTTTCCCTGTCGGTGATTCCTGACTGGTGTCGTGAATACCGCACTCGCCTATATACGTTGCCAGATTGCTTTCCTTGTCCTGATCGAACAGACAGAGAAAATGAACACCATCTTTTGCCACAGCTTCAAATCCACTGAAAGCCGACAGGCCGTTCTCGCGGGCGCAGTTCACTAATCCCAAAGAGTCTTCCGTTCTGTAGTGATCAGTAACCGCAATCACCTCGATGTTTTTTTCAAGACATTTTTCTACGATTGCCTGATTGT
This sequence comes from Candidatus Dadabacteria bacterium, assembly GCA_026706695.1. Classification (NCBI taxonomy): domain Bacteria; kingdom Pseudomonadati; phylum Thermodesulfobacteriota; class Candidatus Dadabacteria; species Candidatus Dadabacteria bacterium. Next base: position 66,890 of record JAPOYE010000047.1, read on the forward strand.
ACTCAGCTTCGGATTGGAATGAAGTTCTCTTGTCATGTCTACTGAGGCAAGCAAACGGGTTAACCTGCAGAGCACAACGATAGAACCGTGCACCACCTGGAAGACCCACTGCCTCTTTTAGGACTTTAGACTGTGTGTTCATAACTTCTGTCTCTATCGGTCGTCACGTCTAACGCTTCGTGAATGATACATCAGAAAAGTATATCTGTTTCAAGAAGTTATGATAAAGTCCGCTTCCCGCCTACTTCTTGTACTCGCACTTGCAGAGGTTCTGCCTTATGTGCGCCACCAGGTTGTCTATGTCCTCGGGACTTATTATCCCGGCCCAGGCGGTCATCATCGGGGATTTGCCGACCGCGGCTCCGCCGTTTGTTATCACGTTAACCAGGTACTCGTCCGTGTAGGTCTCGAGGGTCGCGGCGCTCGAGAGGTCCCTCGGCTTGGGGTCGAGAGCGGCGGCCGCGACTCCGTCGCCAAGCCCCGTGAGGCCGTGGCAGGTAGCGCAGTAGACATTGTAGATTTCCTGTCCCTTCGCGCTGTCGGCAGCCCGGGAAGCGTGGGGTGGGAGAAAGAGCGCACAGGAAAAAACAAGCATTGCGAGCAGGATTCCGGTTTTCATTTTCTTTGGCCTCTCTTCGGGAAAAAGTTCGATTCGGGGAAAAGCTTCCCTCGTCTTTGAGTATATCTTTTTTGCCTTTATAATCAACTGTGGAGGCGGCTTTGCGTGAGCGCCTCGGGCGAGGGGGTAAAGGCGAAATGGTAGAGATAAAGTACTGCGCGCGCTGCGGCTGGCTTCCGCGGTCCGCCTGGATGGCGCAGGAGCTGCTCGGCACTTTCGGGGAAGCGCTCGGCGGGGTGTCGCTCGTTCCCTCAAGCGGCGGGATCTTCGAGGTGCGCGCGGACGGGGAGCTTGTGTGGTCGCGAAAGGAGACGGGAAGGTTCCCCGAGATAAAGGAGCTGAAGCGCGCGGTGCGGGACGCCGTGTGTCCGGGCATGGACCTCGGTCACACGGATTCGCTTTGAGCTCCGGGCGTATTCCCCGCGGAATTGTTTTTGACAACTGCGCCGGGTGCGTGTAAAAATCTGCCTTTGCGGCAAGGCAAAAGGCAAGGTTTTTGGGAATGTCTGACAACAACTACATACATATATTCGATACGACGCTTCGCGACGGGGAGCAGGCCCCGGGCTGCAGCATGACCTCTGAGGAGAAGCTCCGGGTCGCCTATCAGCTTGAGCGCTTGGGAGTGGACATAATAGAAGCGGGGTTTCCAATATCCTCCGAGGAGGACTTCCGGTCCGTAAAGAAGATAGCGCAGAGGATAAAGGGCTGCCAGATAGCCGGGCTCTGCAGGGCGAACTTAAAGGACATAGACCGCGGCTGGGAAGCCGTTCAGCACTCTGAGAGCCCGAGGATCCATACCTTCATCGCCACCTCTGAGATACACCTTAAGCACAAGTTAAGAAAAACGAGGGACCAGGTTCTTGAGATGATAAGCGGCGCCGTTAAGCACGCGAGGAACTACACCGACAACGTCGAATTCTCCTGCGAGGACGCGACGCGAACTGACATCGACTATCTCTGCACCGCGGTCGATGTGGCCGTCCGCTCGGGAGCCACCACCATCAACATCCCCGACACGGTCGGGTACACGATCCCCGAGGAGTTCGCCTGCATAATCCATACGCTCGTAAAAAACGTCCCGAACCTGGACGACGTGATCCTGAGCGTCCACTGCCACAACGATCTCGGCCTCGCGGTGGCTAACTCCCACGCGGCCATAAGCGAAGGGGCGAGGCAGGTCGAGTGCACGGTTAACGGCCTGGGGGAGAGGGCGGGCAACGCCTCGCTTGAGGAAATAGTCATGGGTCTTAGCGTGAGAAGCGACAGGAAGCCCTACACTTTCGGGATAAACACGGCGCAGATATATCCAACGAGCAGGCTAGTTTCCCAGGTAACGGGGGTTAACGTGCAGCCCAACAAGGCGATCGTGGGTGCGAACGCGTTTGCCCACGAGGCGGGCATCCACCAGGACGGGGTGCTTAAGGAAAGCATCACCTACGAGATAATGACCCCGCAGGAAGTGGGGATTCCCTCTAACCAGATAGTGCTCGGCAAGCATTCGGGGCGCCACGCGTTTCGCGACCGCCTGGAGGAGTACGGATACGTTTTGGAGCCAGAGGCTTTCGAGAACGCGTTTACGAAGTTCAAGGCGCTTGCCGACAAGAAGAAGTATGTTTTCGACGAGGATATAGAGGCTCTTATAAACCAGGAGTTCCTGCGTTCCTCTGATTATTACGAGTTTGCGGCCGCAAACTACTCGGGCGGAACGGACACCTCGCCCGAGGCGAGCGTCACGATCATGGCGGGTGGGGAGGAGATATCAGTTTGCGAGACGGGCTCCGGGCCGGTCGATGCGATTTTCAAGGCGGTTAAGAAGGCGACGGGACTTGATCCCAGGCTTGAGAATTTTTCTGTATCGTCTATAACCGGCGGAACCGACGCACAGGGAGAGGTCACGGTCAGGATATCTGACGAGGGAGTTATATCGCAGGGACAGGGGGTTGACACTGATATTTCCGTAGCGAGCGCGAAGGCCTTTGTAAGCGCGCTTAACAGGCTTCGCTGGAGAAAGGAGCATCCGCGGCGGGGCTCTGAGCTTAAGGGAATTTAGATGGTTCGGGTTTCGGGCTGTTGAGACGTGGGTGGCCGGATGTCTGCGAAACGATTTTTGGAAAATACGTTCTCGGTTTTATATCGGGTCTTGCTCATTCCTGACTTTGGCACGGCATGGCAATGCTTGATTTGTCGGCAAATTCGGGGGGGGGGGGGGCCCCGGGTGATTCCCTTTTAGTTACGGGGGGAAGTTTTATTAAAAAGTTACGGGCAGTTAAAAAGAA
>JAPOYE010000048.1 GCA_026706695.1 Candidatus Dadabacteria bacterium
AGTTGCGTTTTGCGATAAGAGAGGGTGGAAGAACAGTAGGGGCAGGCGTAGTAACGGAAATCATTGAGTGATGAGTAATAGACTCTACAGGGCAGTAGCTCAATTGGTAGAGCAGCGGTCTCCAAAACCGCAGGTTGGGGGTTCGAGACCCTCCTGCCCTGCAGAAAAGCCAAGTCATGGAAAAATTTGACAGGATCAAAGTTGATACGACCAGGTATCTCAGCGGTGTTGCTACAGAACTGAAAAGAATAACCTGGCCCGAGCGTAAAGATACGGTTAAATCAACCTTAGTGGTTGTTATTATTACCGCGTTTTTTGCACTCTTTTTTATGCTGGCCGATTACGTGTTCTCTTTTCTGTTTGGTCTTATACTGAGTTAAAGAGCGAATCGGGAGCAGTTTTCGAATGCCGAGCAAGTGGTATATAGTGCATGTAAATACCGGTTTTGAGGAACGGGTTAAAACCCAGATAGAAAACGGGATGGAGAGCATGAACAATGAAAACCTTGCCATTGACGAGGTTTTTATTCCTACTGAGACAGTAGTTGAAACACAGAAAGGCGGGAGGAAGAGAACATCTATCAGAAAATTCTTTCCCGGATATATAATGCTTAAAATGGAACTTAACAAGGAAACCCTGGATTTCGTACGGGAGATACCGAAAGTGATAAGTTTCGTGGGAGGCCGCCCGGTTGATGGAAAGATAAATATTGATTCCATCCCCGAAGTTGACGAAGAAAAAGTTAACGAGATAAAAACAAGGGCAAAAGAGGGCACGCTCAAGCCCAAGCCGAGTGTCGCTTTTGAAAAAGGAGAATCCATAAGAGTTATAGAAGGTCCTTTTGCCAATTTTTCCGGAATTATAGAAGATGTAAAACCCGAAAAAGCCAGGGTGCAGGTACTGGTCAGCATTTTTGGCAGGACCACACCCATAGAGCTCGATTTTAATCAGGTGGAGAAAATCTAGATGAAGAAAATAAGCGGTTACATAAAGTTGCTGATTGAGGCGGGAAAGGCATCCCCTTCACCTCCGGTAGGTCCCGCGCTCGGACAAAGAGGCGTGAACATAATGGAATTCTGCAAGGCCTTTAATGCCCAGACGTCTTCTTCCGAAGGGCTTCTTCCAGTTACGGTGACCGTTTACGCGGACAGGTCTTTTGATCTTCAGATAAAAACTCCCCCTACTTCTTACCTGCTGAAAAAAGCTGCGGGCGTTGAAAAAGGTTCAGGGTCCACTCCGAGGAGCAAAGCCGGCAAGATTACGGAGGAACAAGCAAGGGAGATAGCGCAAAGAAAGCTTGAGGATCTCAATACTGATGAAATTGATGCGGCTTTGATGGTTGTGCGTGGTGCCGCGAGAAGCATGGGAATTGATATAGAAGGATAGAGTTTGGAGAGACTTCATGACCACCAGAGGAAAAAAATATATTGACGTAAGCACCAAAGTAGATTCCCGCAAAGAGTATACGGTTGATGAGGCCATGGAGCTTGTGGCTCAGGCCCACTATGCGAAATTTGACGAAACGGTGGATATAGCCGTAAATCTCGGCATAGACCCCAGACATGCGAACCAGCAGATTCGTTCCGCACTCGTGTTGCCTCACGGTCTCGGGAAAAAAATGACGGTCCTCGTGTTTGCAACGGATGATAAGGCAGTCGAGGCAAAAGATGCCGGGGCCGATTATGTGGGTCTTGACGATATCGTGGAGAAAATTTCTAAGGAGAACTGGCTTGATTTTGACGTGGCTATAGCCACTCCTGACGTGATGTCAAAGGTTGGAAGACTGGGGAAAGTGCTGGGGCCAAGAGGACTGATGCCGAGTCCCAAGGTAGGTACTGTAACTTCGGACGTTGCTAACATGGTCAAGGAATCAAAAGCCGGTCGTGTTGAAATCAGAAATGACAAAAGCGGGGTTATACACGCTCCTGTTGGAAAAGTCTCTTTCGGAAAAGAGAACCTGAAAGAAAACTTCCTCGCCTTTATGGGTTTTCTGATCAAAGAGAAACCTGCCGCCTCTAAGGGGATTTTTCTGAAGAGAGTTTCGGTGTCGGCGACCATGGGTCCCGGTATCGGAGTGAGTGTGCCGGATATTAGGAACGAACTTAAAAGTATGGGAATTGCGGCGTAAGCGTAACGCGAAACTAGATACGAGAAGAGAGAGACTATGCTCAGTAAAGCCGAAAAGCAGAAAGTAATTGACGACTTGGCATCCAGATTCCATTCCGTTTCCTCGGTGTTCGTTGTTGAATACCAAGGACTTAAGGTGAAGGAGATGGATGTCCTGAGGAAAAAACTCAGGCAGACCAATACGGAGTTCAGGGTTGTAAAGAACACCCTTCTGGAGAAAGCTTCACTAGGAACGGACATAGAAAGAATGAAAGATCTTTTTTCGGGTCCCACAGCGATTGCTATCTGTGATGGGGAGTCTTCCGCGGCAGCGAAGGTTTTTATTGATTACGGCGAAGATTTCCCGGAAATCAAGATAAAGGGCGGTATATTCGAAGGAGAAGTAGTAGATGTATCCAGAATAGAGCAGATAGCAAAGCTTCCGTCAAGACAGGAGCTTATCTCCGAGTTTGTAGGCCTGCTTAGTGCTCCGATGGGCAACCTTGTGGGAGTCTTGGAGCAGGCACGCTCAAATATTGTCAATGTTTTAGAAGGTTTAAAAGAAAGGGAAACTGAATAAAAAACTGTAGAACTGTTTTATCAAGGAGGAATAAAGATGCCCGATATTAGTAGAACAGACGTTGTCACCTATCTTGAACAAGCCAGCATGCTTGAGATCTCCGAACTGATAGAGGAAATAAAGGAAAAGTTCGGTGTTCAGGCCGCTGCGCCACAAGTCGCTGTTGCCACCGCTGCCGGTGCCGAAGCCGCTCCTGCGGCCGAAGAGAAAACTGAGTTTAGTGTAATTCTCAGTTCTTTCGGAGACAAGAAAATACAGGTCATAAAGGCGGTAAGGGAAATCGCGGGTCTTGGACTCAAGGAATCCAAGGAGCTTGTTGAAGGAGTTCCAAAACCTGTAAAAGAGGGAGTTAGCAAGGATGAGGCTGCAGATATCAAGAAGAAGCTTGAAGACGCCGGGGCAACCGTTGAAGTTAACTGACCATAATTTTCTTCGGTTATTTTCACTTAAATTAAAAAACGAGGGGGTGCGCGTTGAGCATAGAGAATATAGAGTCTCAGGAGTTAAGGAAAGATTTTTCGAAGATCCCCCAGGTTCTGGATATCCCCCACCTGCTTGATGTACAGATAAAATCGTACGAAGATTTTCTGCAGGCCGATGTTCCTCCAGATGAGCGTTCGGACACCGGCCTTCATGGAGCCTTCAAGGCTGTTTTTCCTCTTGAGGATTATAATGGCAAGGCTTCTTTGGAATATCTCAGCTACAGGCTGGACGAACCCAAGTATGATTTCGCCGAATGCAGGCTTAAGGGCTATACCTACACTGCTCCTCTTTATGTAACTTTCCGTCTTATAATTTGGGACATTCCTGAAGGTGAAAAAGGACAGAAAGATACCGAGAGACAGTTCCGCGACATTAAAGAGCAAGAGATATACTTTGGGGAAGTACAGCTTATGACCCCCAGCGGTTCTTTTATAGTAAACGGAACCGAAAGAGTAATCGTAAACCAGCTCCACAGATCTCCCGGAGTGTTTTTTGATCGGGATAAAAGCAAAAACCAGTTGTCCGGAAAGGAAGGATCTTTTATAGCGAGAATCGTTCCTCAAAACGGTCGCTGGCTTGATTTTGAATATGATCTGAAAGACATGCTCCATGTGCGCATAGACAGAAAGAAAAAATTCCACGTCACCGTTCTTCTCAAGGCCATGGGTTATGATGAGCAGCAGATAATGGATTTCTTCTATCCCGTGGAGACTTTCCATATAGAACCAGAAGAACTTCGAAAAGAAGTAACCGCGGAAGTTTTCGAGGTGGGAGCGGAGGGTTTTAAGAAGGAAAAGACCACCGAAATAATTTCCTATCAAAAAGTGACTGTGGATATAAACCACCCGGAAACAGGTGACCTTATAGGTAGAAAGGGAAGAAGGCTGAAAAATCTTCTTTCAAGATTGGAAGAAATTGGCATGAGTTCCATACCTGTTTCAGATGAAGAGATAATGGAAAAACCCTCGGCCGAAGTGGTCTCCGACCCCAAAACTGGGGAAGTAATACTAGATTTCAATGAGGAAATAACGGAAGAAAAACTCAACGAACTCCGCAGAGTCGGTAAAAAGACCCTCAGAGTCTACTACATAGACAAGACCCTGTTCGTGAGTTCTCTTCGGACCACACTTCTTTCCGATAAGGTGGATTCATGCGAGGAGGCCATAACGGAGATATACAAGAAATTCAGGCCGACGGATCCTCCTTCCGATGAAGTCGCGCGGACTTTCTTTGAAAACATGTTCTTCACCCAGGATGCATACAGACTCTCGAAAGTGGGTCGGATCAAGATCAACTACAAGCTCAAGAGGAAGGGCGTGAGCGATGATCATCTTACTTTGGACAGAGAAGATATCCTTCTGACCGTGAAATACCTGCTTGATTTGAAAGGTGGCAGGGGATCTACCGATGACATAGACCATCTCGGCAACCGAAGGGTAAGAACCGTTGGGGAACTTATAGAGGACCGTTTTTATCACGGTCTTGAGAGGCTTGCACGGTTTGTGAAGGAAAAGATGGGATACCAGACCATAGAAAACCTCATGCCTAACGAAGTGCTGGTTCCGAAAACCGTTACATCGGTTCTCAAGGAGTTTTTCACCACGGGTCAGCTTTCCCAGTTCATGGATCAGACCAACCCTCTGTCGGAAATAACTCATAAAAGAAGGCTGAGCGCACTTGGTCCGGGCGGTCTTACCAGAGAGAGGGCGGGGTTCGAGGTAAGAGATGTTCACTCTTCCCATTATGGGAGAATATGTCCTATAGAAACTCCGGAAGGTCCTAATATCGGACTTATATCCAGCTTGAGCACTTATGCGAAGATAGATGAATCCGGATTTATCCGGACTCCTTACAGGAAAGTGAAGGACGGGCGTGTTACGGACGAAATAATTTATATGAATGCGCTTATGGAAGAGGATTACATTGTAGCTCAGGCAAACGCCCCCCTTGAAGAGGACGGGTCTTTCAAACTACCTTTTGTCTCCGCCAGGGGAAATGGCGAATTTATGATGGTTGAGAGGGAGGAGGTTGAGTTTATGGACGTGTCCCCTTCGCAGCTTGTTTCGGTTTCGGCTTCTCTTATCCCCTTTCTTGAGCATGATGACGCGAACAGGGCCCTTATGGGTTCTAATATGCAGCGCCAGGCCGTGCCGCTCATAAAGAGTGCCTCGCCGCTTGTGGGGACAGGTTTTGAAAGCAAGGTGGCCAAGGACTCCGGGGTTACGGTCGTCGCACGCAGAGATGGCGTAGTGGAGTCCGTAGATGCGGTTAGGATTGTGGTTAAATCCACGGAAAGAAGTCGCGAAGGTGGGGTGGATATCTACAACTTGATAAAGTTCCACCGCTCAAACCAGAGTTCCTGCTGGAATCAGACGCCTATAGTTCGCCAAGGGCAGCGGGTGAAGAAAGGACAGGTAATAGCGGATGGATGTTCGACGGACCGTGGCGAACTGGCGCTCGGACAGAATATGGTTGTCGCCTTTATGCCATGGGGAGGATACAACTTTGAAGACGCAATCTTGATATCCGAGAGGGTTGTAAAGGACGATGCATTCACCTCAATTCATATTGAGGAGTTTGAGTGTACGGCAAGGGAGACGAAACTCGGGAGAGAAGATATAACCAGAGATATACCCAATGTGTCCGAAGAGTCACTTAGGTATCTGGATGAAAGCGGAATAATAATGATAGGTGCCGAGGTCGAGCCTGGAGACATACTGGTCGGAAAAATTTCTCCAAAAGCCGAAACTCAGCTTTCTCCGGAAGAGAGGCTCTTAAGGGCGATCTTCGGAGATAAGGCCGGGGATGTCAAGGATTCCTCCCTCAAGGTTTCTTCCGGGGTATACGGTACCGTGATAGATGTTGAAACTCTTGTGTCCCGCTCCGTGGATAAGGACGAGAGAAGTAAAGACATTGAGAACCAAGAAATCTCAAAATTGATGGAAGAGAGAGAGAACGAGGTAAGTATTCTCAGGCGGGATGCGGTTGACAGAGTAAAGCATATTGTTCTCGGCAAAACTTCGCTTTCCAAAATAACGGTTAACAGAAAAACCATTCTTAAAAGCGGACAGGAAATTACTGAAGAGATTCTTGATGCTATTCCCTTAGAAAAGCTTGTTGATGTTAGGATAAAGAACCTTCCCGAAGCGGGTGAAGAACTGACTGGAATAATTAGCAGAGTTCTCAAACGCATTGATTACGTGACCGCTACCTATGAGCAGCGCATAGAAAAATTGAAAAAGCCCGATGAGTTGCCTCCCGGGGTTTTGAGAGTGGTTAAGGTCCGCATTGCGGTTAAAAGAAAGCTTCAGGTTGGTGACAAAATGGCGGGACGGCATGGCAACAAGGGTGTCGTATCGAAAATACTTCCGCAGGAAGATATGCCTTATCTTTCCGACGGGAGGCCGGTTGATATGGTGCTTAACCCGCTCGGCGTGCCTTCAAGGATGAACGTTGGCCAGATACTGGAGACCCATCTGGGGTGGGGCGGCAGAGAACTGGGAAGGCAGCTTAATGAGTATATCGAACAGGAGTTTAGCGACGAAGCCCTAAGAGAGAAGCTTCTGGAAATATACTCGGATTCTTCGCAGACACGGGAGCTTGTAGAGTCGCTGGACAGAGGGGGTCTTGTAGAGTTGGTAAGAGAGCTTGAAGACGGAGTACCGGTAAAATCCCCGGTCTTTGACGGTGCCCACGAGGCTGAAATTGTGCGTATCCAGGAGCTTGCCGGCATCGACGAAGATGGAAAGACTATTCTTTTTGATGGCCAGACCGGTGAACCTTTTGATCAGAAAGTGTGCGTTGGGATAATGTACATGTTAAAGCTCCATCATCTTGTTGAAGAGAAAATTCATGCGAGGGCAATCGGGCCTTACTCCCTGGTAACGCAGCAGCCCCTTGGCGGGAAGGCCCACTTCGGTGGACAGAGGCTTGGAGAAATGGAGGTCTGGGCGCTTGAAGCCTACGGGGCCGCCTACACCCTTCAGGAATTTGTCACCATAAAATCAGACGATGTGGCGGGACGGACGAGAATATTCGACTCGATCGTAAGAGGTGATATGAATTTTGAACCAGGTCTCCCTGAATCTTTCAAAGTGTTGCGCAAGGAACTGCAGGCGTTGGGACTTGATGTGGATCTTATTGAGGAGGAAGCGGAAATTGAACCGCTTCCGAAATATTAATTTGGAGGGAATCATACCATGGATATAGACACGCTTTTTGAAAAGCCGAAAAACCCTTCTGATTACTCGACCATAAAAATTTCCATAGCTTCTCCGGAAAAAATCAGGTCATGGTCAAACGGAGAAATAAAAAAACCTGAAACTATAAACTACAGGACATTCAAACCCGAGAGAAACGGTCTTTTCTGTGCCAAAATATTCGGGCCCGTGAAAGATTACGAATGCACCTGCGGAAAATACAAAAGACTTAAGCACAGAGGAGTAACTTGTGAGAAATGCGGCGTGGAAGTAATTTCCTCTAAAGTGAGAAGGGAGAGAATGGGTCATATAGAACTCGCTTCTCCCGTTGCACACATATGGCTTCTTCGCAGCATTCCCAGCAGAATAGGAATGCTCCTTGACATGACTTTGAAGGATTTGGAAAGAGTGCTTTATTTCGAGGCTTACATAGTTATGGATCCGGGAATTTCCGACCTCAAGTTTGCCCAGGTAATAACCGAAGATGAGTACAGAGCCGATCGCGAGCGCTTCGGTTCCGAATTTGTCGTCGGTATGGGGGCCGAGTCGGTACGGGAAATGCTGAAAACCATAGATTTAAACGAGCTTTCTCAGGAACTCAGGACGAGTATGAAAGAGACCAAGTCTCCAATCAAAAAAGCCCGTATCGCAAAAAGGCTGAGAATATGTGAAGCGTTTCGCAAGTCCAAAAACCGTCCGGAATGGATGATTCTGACCACTATTCCTGTTCTGCCACCTGATCTCAGACCCCTTGTTCCTCTTGATGGAGGACGGTTTGCCGCTTCCGATCTTAACGATCTCTACAGAAGAGTGATCAACAGAAACAACAGGCTGAGGAAACTCCTTGAGCTCGGTGCCCCAGACATAATAGTCAGAAATGAAAAGAGGATGCTGCAGGAGTCCGTCGACGCACTTCTGGAGAACGGGAGAAGGGGAAGACCGGTTTTGGGTCACAACCACAGACCACTTAAGAGTCTAAGTGACATAATAAAAGGTAAACAAGGCAGATTCAGGCAAAATCTTCTGGGGAAAAGAGTTGATTACTCAGGTCGGTCGGTGATTACCGTAGGTCCCGACCTGCGTCTTCACCAATGCGGAATCCCCAAGCAGATGGCGCTTGAACTTTTCAGGCCGTTTATCTACCAGAAGCTTGAAAGATGGGGTGAGGCGGCAACGATAAAGATAGCGAAGAAGCTGCTTGACAGCGAAGCTCCGGTGGTGTGGGACGCTCTTGACGAAGTGATAAAAGAGCATCCGGTGCTTCTTAACAGAGCCCCGACTCTTCATCGTCTTAGCATACAGGCTTTCGAACCGGTGCTTATTGAGGATAAAGCCATTCAGCTTCATCCTCTTGTATGCCCTGCCTACAACGCGGATTTTGACGGCGACCAGATGGCGGTTCATGTTCCGCTTTCAATTGAAGCCCAGACCGAATGTCGCTCGCTTGTTATGTCGACGAACAATATTCTTTCTCCCGCGCACGGAAAGCCGATAATACTTCCCACTCAGGATATAGTCCTGGGGCTTTACTACCTCACGAGGGATACAGCTTCGGATAAAAGTTCCGGGCCGGGCCGTGTTTTTTCAGTACGCGAGGTGGTCTTTGCGTATGAACTGGGGAAGGTCGGTTTACATGATAGCGTAACAGTAAGGATTGAAGAGCAGAACTATCTGACAACTGTCGGAAGAGTGTTGATGTACGAGGTTGTTCCCGAAGGTGTTTCCTTTGAACTTATCAACAAGCCAATGACTAAGAGAGCTATAGAGGCCCTTGTGGATGAGTGTTTCAGGAAAACCGGCGGCAAAAGCACGGTTTTGCTGGCCGACAGCCTGAGGACTCTCGGATTCAAGTACTCGACAAAGTCCGGAGCTTCTATTTCGATCACGGACATGATTATTCCTGAATCAAAGAAGGATCTATTGGAAAATGCCCAAGAGGAAGTTATGAAAGTGCAGGGCCAGTATTCCCAGGGGCTTATAACCGATGGAGAGAGATACAACAAGGTAATAGATATCTGGGCAAAAACAAGCGATGAAGTTGCTCAGGCAATGATGAGAAAGATTTCTTCAGAGGAAATCCAGACGGGCAAAAACACTACAGTTGCGGGACCAAGTTCGAACCCAATATATATGATGATTGATTCCGGGGCGAGAGGGAGCCAGACGCAGGTAAGGCAGCTTGCGGGCATGAGGGGGCTTATGGCGAAGCCTTCGGGAGAAATAATAGAAACTCCTATCACATCCAATTTCCGTGAGGGGCTATCGGTGCTCCAGTATTTTATTTCTACCCACGGTGCGAGGAAGGGGCTTGCGGATACGGCACTAAAAACAGCAAATGCCGGTTACCTGACGCGAAGGCTGATTGATGCCGCTCAGGACGTAATGATTACCGAACTTGACTGCGGCACCATAGAGGGAATTAACGTCAGTGATCTGGTGGAAGGTGGAGAAATAATTGAAAAAGTAGGGGAGAGGGTGCTTGGAAGGGTAGTGCTTGAAGATATAGAGGACCCCCAAACCGGAGAGGTGATTGTTCACACAAACGAGGAAGTTGATGAGACCGCGGTTGCTAAGATAGATGAAGCGGGCATAAGTGAGGTGAGTATCCGCTCTGTTCTTACCTGTGAAACTAGAAACGGTGTATGCAGACTCTGCTATGGAAGAAACCTTTCTACTGGAAAGCTTGTGAACATGGGCGAAGCTATAGGTATCGTCGCGGCCCAGTCAATCGGGGAACCCGGAACTCAGCTTACCATGAGAACGTTTCATATAGGTGGTGCCGCGAGCCAGAGAGCAGCCGAGAGCACCCTTGAGAGTCAGCACGAGGGGATAGTCAGATTTAAGAACATAAAAGCCGTCAAGGGACGTGATAACAAATTGGTTGTTATCAGCAGAAGCGGCGTCCTTTCAATTGAGGATAGCAAGGGATATGAAAGGGAGAAATGTCCCGTTGTACTTGGGGCCAGGCTTAATGTAAAAGAAGGGGACAAGGTTAAGAAGGGAAAAGTACTCGCTGAATGGGACCCTTACACGACCCCTATAATTTCAGAGGTTCCGGGTTCCGTAAAGTTCAGGGACCTTGAAACCGGAGTTACGTACAAGGAACAGGTGGATGAAGTCACGGGCGTTCTCATAAGGGTAGTGGTTGAGACCAAGGATCTGGAAATGCATCCCACTCTGGATGTCGAGGTGAGAACAGAGGATTTGGAATCTCTGGAAATCGATTCCTTGCCGAAAGATAAGAAAGTGCCTTACTCGCTTCCCGTAGGCGCTATAATAGAAGTTGGCGACAAAGACGATATAGAGGCAGGGGACGTACTTGCCAAGATTCCGAGAGCGACCTCAAAGACAAAAGACATTACCGGAGGTCTTCCCAGGGTTGCTGAGCTTTTTGAAGCCAGAGTGCCCAAAGATCCGGCCGTTGTAAGCGAAATCGACGGAATCATATCTTACGGAAAAGATATAAAGGGGAAGAAGAGGGTTGTGGTAACTCCGGAAATGGGAGAGCCTAAAGAATATACTGTTCCCAGGGGAAAACATATCTTGGTCAGGGAAGGGGAGTTTGTCTCTTCCGGTGACCAGCTTGTCGACGGTGCGGTTAATCCTCACGACATTCTGAATATCATGGGAGAGAAGGCCCTTGCCAACTATATGGTTAATGAAATTCAGGAAGTCTACAGACTTCAGGGTGTGAAGATTAACGACAAGCATATCGAGGTTATAGTCAAGCAGATGCTAAAAAGGGTAAAGATAAAAGACCCAGGTGACACTACGATGCTTGTCGGCGAGGCTATAGAAAAAAATGTTTTCTTTGAAGAAAACGAGAAGGTCGTCGAAGAAGGTGGAACCCCGGCAGCGGCCGAGCCGCTTCTTCTGGGTATAACCCGCGCCTCGCTTAGCACTCGCAGCTGGCTTTCCGCGGCGTCTTTTCAGGAAACCACCAGGGTTCTTACCGAGGCTTCCTGCGAGGGTAGGGAGGACGATCTCAGAGGGCTCAAGGAAAACGTTATCGTGGGCAGGTTGATTCCGGCTGGCACCGGCCTTCCCATGTACAGGGACATAAGCATAGAGACTGAGGCACCGGAAATACCTGTACCCGTACCGGAAGTCGAAGAGAAGAGCGAAGACGTATTGCTGGAAAGCTAATATTTCCCCTGCGGTCTATTCTTTCTTTTGATCAGTAGCCATGGAGAAAAGCTACAACCCTGCCGAGGTTGAACGGAGAGTTTATGATTTCTGGATCTCATCGGGACTTCATAAATCCGAAATAAAAGACTCGGCTGAGGCTTTCTCAATTGTCATCCCCCCACCAAACGTGACAGGATCGTTGCACATAGGCCACGCTCTTAACAACACCATTCAGGACATTCTCGTTAGGTACAAGAGAATGAATAATTTCGATGTTCTCTGGGTTCCAGGCACCGACCACGCGGGTATTGCTACCCAGATGATGGTTGAAAAAGATCTTGCCTCCGAAGGACTCACGAAGAACGATTTGGGCAGGGAAAAATTCCTTGAACGAATTTGGCAATGGAAAGAAAACTCCGGTAGCCGAATAACAGAACAGTTAAAAAGACTCGGAGCGCTTCCCGACTGGGAAATGGAGCGGTTCACCCTTGATGAGGGACTTTCAGAAGCGGTGAGAAAAGTTTTTGTCGATCTTTACTCTCAAGGGCTTATTTACAAGGACAAAAGGCTTGTCAACTGGGATCCTGAGCTCTGTACGGCCATATCGGATCTGGAAGTGGAGCAGAGAGAGACTCAAGGCAACTACTGGCATATAAGATATCCGATAGAGGGAGACGAAGGTCAGTTCGTTACTGTAGCTACAACACGTCCTGAGACTATGCTCGGAGACACTGCAGTTGCAGTTCATCCTGAAGATCCTAGATACACTGATTTAGTGGGCAGAAATGCTGTTTTGCCTCTTGTTGGAAGAAGGATCCCGGTAATAGCTGATGAGTACAGCGATCCAGAGAAGGGTACGGGAGCCGTAAAGATAACTCCGGGACATGATTTTAACGATTTTGAAGTCGGAAAGCGTAACGGTCTTGATATATTAAACATTCTTGACGAGCGGGCGCATATAAAAGGTGATGTACCCGAAAAATACGTGGGACTTGAAAGATTTGAGGCTAGAAAAGCCGTAATCCGAGACCTTGAGGAAGGAGGTTTTCTGGTAAAGGTTGAGCAAACCGTCCACACGGTTCCCTACGGCGACCGCTCTGGGGTGGTCGTAGAACCTTGGTTGACTGACCAGTGGTACGTAAACACGGAACAACTTGCCGCTGAAGCCATTTCATACGTAGAACGAGGTGAAATACGTTTTTATCCAGAGTTCTGGGAAAACACTTATTTTGAGTGGATGAGAAATATAGAGCCTTGGTGTATCTCGAGGCAGCTTTGGTGGGGTCACCGAATACCCGCATGGTACGGACCTGACGGGGAAGTTTTCGTTGCCGTGAATGAGCACGAAGCTGCCGCTTCTGTGAAGAAGCATTATGGTGAAGAGGTCAAACTCGTTAGGGATCCGGATGTGCTGGATACGTGGTTTTCTTCCGGGCTCTGGCCTTTTTCCACCCTTGGATGGCCAGCGGAGACTGAAGCGCTCAGGCATTACTATCCGACATCGTGTCTGGTTACCGGATTTGACATTATTTTCTTCTGGGTCGCAAGAATGATAATGCTGGGACTTAAGTTCATGAAAGATGTGCCTTTCAGGGATGTTTATGTGCATGGTCTTATAAGGGACGCAAAAGGTCGCAAGATGAGCAAGACGACGGGCAACGTAATTGATCCTATTGACGTGATCGAAAAATACGGTGCCGACGCGCTTCGTTTCTCGCTCGCAGCGCTTGCAGCCCAGGGAAGGGATATAAAGCTTACCTTTCCTGTTATCGAGGGATACAGGAACTTCATGAACAAGATATGGAATGCTACCAGATTTGTGTTTATGAACCTTGAACCGGAGATGATTCACGACTCCGATCTCGACAATTCTTGCCTAAGTGTTCCTGACCGATGGATTCTCAGCAGACTCAACTTCACACTCGGCGAAGTTGAAGAATTCATTGAAGACTACGAATTCGACAAGGCTTCTCAGGTGCTTTATCACTTTATATGGGATGATTACTGCGATTGGTATCTTGAAATATCCAAGTTTTCGCTTTATGGAGATGACAACGAATCTAAAAAAACCACCCTTAATGTACTCGTGCGGGTCCTGATACGTTCCCTGAGGGCGCTCCATCCTTTTACGCCCTATATTACGGAGGAAATATTCCGAATATTCAGGGAAAAGGGAGCCAATCTTCCTAAAGGAGAAGGTCTTCATTCAAAGAGCATTCTTGAAACACGGTATCCGAAGCCGAATGAAAGCGAGATATTTAAAGAAGAGTCCGGGCAGATTGAGCTTGTAAAAAGTGTTGTAACTGGAATAAGAAACCTGCGTGCCATCGTGGGAATTCATCCCTCGGAGAAGGTGTCAATCCATCTTAATTCCGAAAGCAGCGAGGTAGGGGATGTTTTAAGGCAGAACCTTGAGATTATCCTGGGTATGGCTTCTCTTGGGAATTGCGTTGTTTGCGGAGAGGATATTCAGGGTAAAACAGTCTCAGAAGTTGTTTCGGGGGTGGAGATAATTATGCCGGTTGAGAATCTGCTTGATCTTGAGAAGGAAATTTCCAGACTGAATAAGGATTTGGCAAAAGTTTCGCAGGAACTTAAAAAAACCGAGGGTAAACTCGCGAACAGGGATTTCATCAAACGTGCTCCCGAAGACGTTGTGGAAAAGGAAAAGGGGAAACTGGATGAATTTCAAAACCACAAGAAAAAGCTTGAAGAAATTCTCGGGAAACTTTCGGCTATATAGCCGGGACTCTTGATTTTAGTACGGTCCGATGGGGCTAAAAAAGGTCCATTTGTTGATGCGACACTTTCTCGTCTGTTATTTCCACCGGATAATTTCCGTCAAAACACGCAAAACAGTAGTTTGATTTTCCATTAAAGGACTTGTCACCGTTGGTGACCGCTTTTGCTACCCCCTCCCTGCTTAAGTATCCCAGAGTATCGGAAGTTATGTAGTCCTTTATTTTTTCTACTTCAAGAGAATGCGCTATGAGTTCTTCTTTGAGAGGAGTATCTATGCCGTAGTAGCATGAGAACTTCATCGGAGGTGAACTAATTCTCATGTGGACTTCCTTGGCTCCGGCATCGCGTATCATCTTGACAATCTTTCTGCTTGTTGTCCCTCTTACTATGGAGTCGTCAACCACTACTATCTTTTTTCCGTTTATGACTTCTTTTATCACGCTGAGTTTCAGTTTCACTCCGAAATTTCTTATTGATTGTTGAGGTTCAATAAAGGTTCTTCCGATATAGTGACTCCGCAGGAAGCCGGTTTCAAAGGGGATTCCCAACTGCTCGGCGTATCCCATGGCCGCCGGCGTTCCCGAATCTGGTACGGCCACGACGATGTCTGCGTCGGCGGGAGATTCAATTGCGAGTTGTTTCCCCATGTTTTTCCTCATCTGATAGATGTTTTTTCCTTGGACAAACGAATCGGGTCTCGAGAAATATATGTTCTCAAACACGCAGTATTTGTGCTGTTTTTTCGGAAGCGGATTGAATGACCTGATTCCTTTCTCATTTATGAATATTATTTCCCCTGGCGCTACTTCCCTTATATAATCGGCTCCTATTAGTTCAAAGGCACATGACTCGGAAGCCACAACGTAAGAATTATCAATCTTTCCGAGAACAAGGGGCCTGAATCCGTGGGGATCACGTGCAGCTACTAGCCCTTTGGGAGTAAGAAATAAAAGACAATAAGCTCCTTTGCATTCGGTAAGGGCTTCGATGATTCTTCCCAAAAAGGTTTTTTCCTTTGATCTCGCTATGAGGTGTACGATTACCTCGGTATCTGTTGTTGACTGGAATATGGAACCTTCTTTCTCAAGCTTGTGTCTCAGCACTCTCGCATTTGTAAGATTGCCATTGTGTCCGACCGCTAGCTCTCCTTTTTCGTAATTCATAATCAGAGGCTGGGTATTCTTATTGTTGCTTGAGCCTGTTGTGGAATACCTTACGTGGCCGATTGCGGTAGTGCCTTTAAGCTTCAATATGGACTCTTCATCAAAAACTTCGGTTACGAGCCCCATCTCTCGGTGAGAGTAAAGCTTCTCCCCGTCGGTTGACACTATGCCAGCGCTTTCCTGACCTCTGTGTTGGAGGGAGTAGAGGCCGAGATAGGTAAAGTTGGCAGCGGCTGGATGATCATATATTCCAAAGACTCCGCACTCTTCGCGTAGCTTTGCCATTTTCACCCCTCTGAGACCGAAAGACCCCTCTGAAAGCCCATAGACCATGCATCGTGAACTGCTGAGATTTTCATGTCGATTAAATCTTCAACGCAGAACCTGTCGTTATCAATGACTACTCCGGCACGCAGCGCGGGAACGCCGTAATTACTCGCCATCTCTTTTATTCTTTTCCAATTGGTTTCGCTTATGCTAGCTATTACTCTGGATTGCGTTTCGGAGAAAAGAAACAGATCGCCTCTAAGAGAGTTTTCATTTATGTCGGGCGCTTTTACCACGACCCCCCTTGTGCCGTCTGGACTAAAGCAGCATTCCGCGAGCGCTACAGCAAAGCCGCCCTCAGATATATCATGCGCCGATTTAAGTATACTTTGAGAAGCGCATGCAATCAACATCTCGGCAAGCTTTTTCTCTTTATCAAGATCAATTGAAGGTGGTTTCCCGTCAATCAAGCCGTGTTGGATCTTGAGGTACTCACTACCTCCTATATCTTCTTCTATGGCTCCTCCGAGCAGTATCACTAGATCTCCAGGATCTTGAAACCAGGAAGTGACGGTTTTGGCGATATCTTCTATAAGGCCCACCATTGCCACAGTCGGGGTAGGGAATATCGCGACACCCTCGGTTTCGTTGTAAAGACTGACGTTGCCGCTTACAACCGGCGTATTGAACGTTCTCGCGGCTTCCGACATGCCTTCAACGCTTTCTGAGAACTGCCACATTATCTCGGGATTTTCAGGATTTCCAAAATTAAGACAATCGGTGATTGCAAGGGGAGAGGCACCACAGCAGGCCAGATTTCTGACACTTTCCGCGACAGCTATTTTACTTCCTTCACGAGGACTTAGATAACAATATCTAGAATTAACATTAGATGTCATTGCGATCCCTTTCTGAGCTCCTTTGAGCCTTATTATTGCGGAATCCGCTCCTGGTCCCAAAACGGTGTCGGTTCTTACCATGTGGTCATACTGCTCGTAAACCCATTTCTTGCTCGATACAGTCGGAGAAGACAGAATTTCGAGAAAAACTCTCTGAATATCTCCAGGTTCAGGGAGATTCTCCGAATTCAGCCTCGTTATTTCCTTCAGGTAGACGGGTTTTTTTACGGGTCTTTTATAAGTCGGCGCGCCCGAGGTTATAAGACTTACGGGTAGATCCGCAACTGTGGTTTTTTCTTCTACAATCGTCAATCTTCCCGAATCGGTCACCTTGCCGATAATCGAAAAATCAAGGTTCCACTTCCTGAAAATATCTCGGGCTGTATCTTCTTTGCCCTTTTCCAAGACTACGAGCATTCTCTCCTGCGATTCAGAAAGCATCACTTCATAAGGGGTCATTCTTTCTTCTCGCCTGGGAACTCTGCCAATTTCAATCTCAAGCCCGGTTCCTGCGCGATCAGCCATCTCTGTTGAAGAGGATGTAAGTCCTGCGGCTCCCATATCCTGTATACCGACAACACAATCAGTCTTAAACAGCTCCAAGCAGGCTTCAAGAAGAAGTTTTTCCGTAAACGGGTCTCCCACCTGTACCGCGGGCCTTTTTTCTTCGGTTTCCTCAGTGAAGGTGTCCGATGCCATGATGGCTCCCTGTATTCCATCTCTTCCGGTCTTTGATCCGACGTATATTACGGGGTTTCCCTCGCCCGACGCATATCCGCGGAAAACATTATCTTTTTTGGTGACCCCGAGGGCAAAGGCGTTTACCAGAGGATTTCCATTGTAGCAATCGTCAAAATATATCTCTCCTCCTATAGTGGGAATACCCATGCAGTTTCCATAGCCGGCTATTCCCGATACGACCCCCTCAACCAGAAATTTTGTTTTCTGAAGATATGGATTTCCGAATCGAAGAGAGTTTAAAAGCGCTACGGGTCTTGCTCCCATGGTGAATATATCCCGGAGTATTCCCCCGACCCCGGTCGCGGCGCCTTGGTAAGGTTCTATGAAGGAAGGATGGTTGTGGCTTTCCATTTTAAAAACGACACAGTCGCCGTCCCCTATATCCACTACTCCGGCGTTTTCTCCAGGGCCCTGTATAACCTGTTTTCCCTTTGTGGGAAATTTTCTAAGGTGCATCTTGGAACTTTTATAGGAGCAGTGTT
Source organism: Candidatus Dadabacteria bacterium (assembly GCA_026706695.1). NCBI lineage: Bacteria > Pseudomonadati > Thermodesulfobacteriota > Candidatus Dadabacteria > Candidatus Dadabacteria bacterium. Next base: position 17,791 of record JAPOYE010000048.1, read on the forward strand.
CAGACCACATAGCTCCGAGAATTCCAACTTCTGTTAAGTTCGGCTCTCTGTCCAAGGTTTTGATTATCTTTTCGTATTCGCTTTCAGTAAGGCCGTGATCCAAGGCAAACTGCAGAGATTCTTTATTCTTCATTTGTCCTCCGGGGGCTGGATGAACTTTGTTGTCTTGGATATGTCCATGTCTCTGAAAAGGTATCTTTTTACTTTTCTTGTAGTCGTTTTTGGTAATTCTTCTGTGGCAACTGCAAAATGACTGATTCTTTTGTGGGGCTCAAGCCGGCGGTTAAGTTCACTTATCTCGCCTTTAAGGATATCCCAGATTCTCTGATCGTCTCCGTGTTGCGGGGACTGTCCTAGCTTTTTGGAAATTCCCTCCGCCTCTGGAAATATCACGGCCTGTATCCTTTCATCATCCGGGCTGAATACAATCGCTTCTTCAACCGTTTCAAGCGGGGTGAGCTTTTCCTCGATTTCCTCGGGAGAAATATTTCTTCCTCCCTTAGTTACGATAACCGATTTTTTTCTTCCCGTTATGTAGAGGTAGCCTTCGTGATCAAAATAACCGAGGTCACCGGTTCTGAGCCAGCCGTCATCCGAGAGGACTTCTTTTGTCGCACCGGGGTTTTTGTAATAGCCTTTCATTACACTTGGACCCTTCACGCATATCTCTCCGATTCCCTCGGAGTCTACATCTTTTATTTCGACCTCGCTGTTTTCAAGCACCATGCCACCGCTTGCGTTCTTCGGTTTCGAAAAGGGATTTGCGGATATAACCGCAGCCGTTTCACTCATTCCGTATCCCTGCAAGAGGGGAAATTCGTATTTTTCAAGTCCCTCGGAAGCCGGTTCCGAGAGGGCGGCTCCGCCGCTTACTATAATTCTGAGGCGGTCAAGACCTAGACGTTTTTTTGCCATTTTCCCGAAAAACTTAGAGGGCAAGGCTCTTGTGAGAAAGTTTTTTGCCTTATTTTGTTCGATTCTCTGAAGCAGTCTCTCGAGTATCAAGGGGGTGTTAAGCCATACGGTTGGCCTTGCGACTTTAAGGTCGGAGAGCATTTCCCTCGGTTTTATGCTTCTTGAGAAAAACACCCTTTGTCCACAGTAAAAGGACAGCAGTATTCCACCTATTCTTTCATATACGTGGTGAATGGGCAGTATGGAAAAAGCTGTGTCTTCCACTGTTATGGGAAAGGCGCTGTATAGTGTCTCCAGGTTTGACATTATGCTCGCATGGGAGAGCATTACGCCTTTGGGATTGCCCGTGGTTCCCGAGGTAAAAACTATATCGGCTATGTCTTCGGGTTCTAGTTTTTCCGCGGGCACGGTTTTTTCGGTGTGCGATCGAACCTCAAGAGCCTCGTCCATTGGTATTATGTGCTCGACCGCTCCTGTGTTACTCAAGGTTTCCGTAAACCCCGCCGAGGCGATGAGAAACCTTGAATCTGAGAGCGCGAGCACCTGTTTTATGTGCTCTGTTCTTGCCCTTGCGTCAAGTGGGACGGCTATGGCGCCTGCCCAGATTACCGCAAAGTAGGAAATCGCCCACTGAGGGCTGTTCTCCCCCACTATTGCCACATGTTCCCTTCTCTTAAGACCCAGAGACATGAGATGCGCTGAGAACTGGGTGAAAAGAGTGAAAACTTCGCTGAAGGTGAAAGAACTTACAGATAGATCATCTTTTCTTGTGGAATACGCGATCTTGTCTGCGTAAAGAGAGGATTTTCTCTCAAGCATATTCTGTATTGTGGCTATTTGGTTTTTGCTTCTTGTTGCGGGGAGCCTTTTTTCCGTGCGGGTGAATCTTTTCATCAAAGCGGTGTCTCCCTAGATTATTTCCTTTAGATCTTCCAGATCTTTTATGATGAATTTCGGTTTTGCCTGAATGAGCTGCTCTCTTCTTTTTACCCACACGGAGTCAATCCCGCAGTCTGAAGATCCCATTATGTCAGCTTCAGGATCATCTCCTATGAAAATAACGTCTGATGGACTCTCGCCGAGGCTGGCAAGAGCAAATTCGAATATTTTCCTGTGAGGTTTTCTCCAGCCTACTTCTT